>CAKPEJ010000039.1 GCA_934149325.1 uncultured Bacilli bacterium | reverse complement strand
AGCTCAGTTGGTAGAGCAAACGGCTGTTAACCGTTGGGTCGTAGGTTCGAGTCCTACATCGAGCGCCATTTGATAATAAAGTAATCGTAAGATTGCTTTTTTTCTTTCTTTTTAACTACATTACAAAATAATTTCTGAATATTATTTAATAGGAGATGATATTTTGAAAAATATAATTAGTAAATTATTTAGTAATGAAAGAATAGAAAGAGCTATAAAAACATTTATAGAAGCATTCTTTTCATATGTTGCAGTAAATATATTAGCAACTGATTTAACTGAAAAAAGTGCAATATATGCATTAATTTCAGGAGCAATTGCGAGTGCATTTAGTGTAGCATTAAATATTAAATTAAATAAAAAATAATAATAAAATAAAAGGGGGATGGAAATAATGCTTTCAATAAAAGAAAGACAATTAAATTTGAAAACATATTATTATTTATATAGAGGCAGTATTGATGGTATTGAAGGATCTAATACAAAATTATCTTATAGAAATTTTCAATCATTTACAAATCTTAAAGTAGATGGTATTTATGGAAATAATACAGATAATAAATTAAGAGAGGTAATAAGAGATATTCAAAGTAGGTTAAATACAAAAGGATATTCACTTTCTGTTGATGGAATAGTAGGAAATAATACAATAAATGCTATAAAAGATTTTCAAAAAAATAATAATCTTGTAAGTGATGGAATAGTAGGAAATAAGACAATGGATAAACTAAAATTAGGTTCATATGATTGGAATCAAGTTAAACATTTTAAAAAGAATGAATTTACTTGTAAATGTGGATGTAAATTAAATAATACGGATTTAGATTTAGTAAAGGTATTAGATAGTATAAGAGATCATTTTAATAGACCAATTATAATATCTAGTGGATGCAGATGTACCAAACATAATAGAGAAGTAGGCGGTGTTAGAAACAGTAAACATTTATATGGTAAAGCAGCTGATATAGTAGTTAGTAATGTTTCAACTGCTGATGTTTTAAATTATGTTAATACTCTTGTTAAAAGTGGAAGAATAAGATATGCTTATGGTCAAACAAGAAATATGGGTAATGCCGTACATATAGATATAAATTAAAGGTGTTAATAATTATTGATTTTAAAATGTCAATGTGATAGTATAATAGTTATTAATTTTAAGGTTAATAACTATTTTTTTAGGGAGGAAATTTTAAGATGGAAAGATTATGTGTTGGGACAGTAAAAATTTGTGTAGAAAATCGTGTTAATGAATATCTTAAAGAAGGAGAAATTTCAAAAGTATTATATTTTCAATTAGGATCTATGACTGAAGGAAGTTTAGTAAGTAATATTTCTGATACTTTTGAAAATCAACCTTTAATAAAATTAAAAGATAATAATTACTTTTGGATTAAAGGTAAAAAAGTAATAGGTTTAAAACCAACTGATATTAATAATGTTTTCGTATTAGAAGAAAGTTTAAAAAACAATCAAGATTGTAAAAAAATGATAAAAAAATTAAAAAGATAATAAAAATTAGTGTAAATGTATATACTATATATGATTGACAATGATTTTTACTTATGATAGTATATATTTGCAAATAAAAAAACGGTGATGAAGAAAAGTAATATTAAGATGCTTTAAAAGAGAGTCCTAGTTGGTGAGAATGGATATTGATATTAATATGAAAGAACACTTCGGAGTTCTTTTTCTGAAATAGTAGTAGGAAAAAGCGCGAGGAGAAAGATGCGTTATTCTTTAATGAGTGATCATAGAAATATGATAAACTGGGTGGTACCACGGATATGACAGTTATTCGTCCCTTTATTTTTAGGGATAATAACTGTTTTTTTGTTTATAAATAGGAGGAATATAAAAATGAAAGTAAATAAGTATAGAACTAACACTTGTGGTGAACTTACAATTGATGATTTAGGTAAAAATGTAGTTTTATCTGGTTTTGTACAAACAATAAGAGACCATGGTGGAGTAATGTTCTTAGATTTAAG
>CAKPEJ010000038.1 GCA_934149325.1 uncultured Bacilli bacterium | reverse complement strand
TATTAATAATTGTTGTTTTATATGCGTTATATCGTTTTAATTATATTCCACATAAAAAATATACTAATGAAGATTTTAATATTAAGACTTATATAAGTAAAACTGATAAAGATAATGATGGTATAGATGATCAAACTGATATATTAAATAATGTAAGGGATTATATAAAAACAAATCCTAAATATAAAAGTAAATATTATGCTACGGGTTATCCAAATGATGAATATGGTGTATGTACAGATGTTGTTGCATTTGGATTAAAAGGTGCAGGTTATGATTTAATGAATTTAGTAAATGAACATATAAAAACAAATAGAAATTTATATGATATTGATGTTATAGATAAAAATATTGATTTTAGAAGAGTACAAAATTTAAAAGTATATTTAGATAATAATGCAATTATTTTAACAAATGATATTAATAAAATAAAAGAATGGCAAGGTGGAGATATTGTGGTTTTTAAAAATCATATTGGTATAGTATCTGATAAGAGAAATAAAAAGGGTATTTCTTTTATAATTCATCATGCTAATCCATATCAGAGATATTATGAAGAAGATATATTAGAATATCGTAATGATATTGTAGGTCATTATAGAATAAGTTAAATTAAATTTTGTTAAATAATATGTTAATGATAATAAAAAAACTATAACAGCTATAGTTTTTTATTCTTTTACAATAGGATTAAAATTATTAATTGCATCAATTAATTTTGGATGTTTTATTACAAAATGTATTATAGGATTAGCAGTTTTAGATATTAAAACAAAATTTTTTTCTAAAATAGTGATAGTTATATTTTTAAAGGTTCTATTTTCCATATAAACTACTTTATAGTTTTTATTTTTAAAATTTTTTAATTCCTCTAAATGTTCTAAATATTCATTATAGTCATATTTTATTTTTTTATCTGTAAATAAATTTTCAAGACTAAGATATATTTCATTATTAATAAAATCCTCTTTTGTTTCAATATAAATATTATCTATAATAACATTTTTATTTAATAATTCTGATATAATTTTTTCTTCACTATTTTTATATTTTATTATTTCTTTTATTTCATTATCACTTAAATTATTATTTTTTAATATTTTTTCTAGTAATGTGTCACTCATAGTGAAAAGTGGTAAACTAGATAAATATCTTTTTCTATGAGAATTAGTTTTATATTCATTATTTAAAAATATATTATAAGAATTTTTATTATCAATAGTATATATATCCATAAGAGAATTAGCTTTTTTTAAAAGTAGATTTGATTTTTCCTTATAATAACTTATTTCTTTATTATTTGTTGTTAAATAGTATTTTCCTTTATTATGAAATCCCTTTATACATTCTCCTTCTAACGCACAAGCACCAGATACATAATTTAAATGATTATAAACACTATTTTTAACTTCTTTTAAATAATATGGCGATACTTGTCCAGTCATATAAATAGGAATCCAACTTTCAAGACCAAGCATCATTTCATTAAATGGTCTATCTAAATTATGAATAATGTTTAAATGTAATCCTTTTTTTAAACTCATCGCAATCATAAACATCCATTTTTTTCCAAAATTAATGTCTTCTGCCATATCTTCCATAGGCATATCACTACACATAAATATATCATTACTTTCCTTAGAAAAAATTGTATTTTTAAAGAAATCAATTTCTCCTTTTTTCATTTCTTCAATACCATAATAGTGTTTACTTTTTGTTTTATAAAATGGAATAGTTGGAACTTTTAATTTATCGAATTTAATAGCTTTAATAAAGTCATTTAAATTAAAATCATCAAGATTATTTAAAAAGTCATTAATGTAGTTTTTAGAGTTTTTACTATTATTTGTAAGAAATTTATATAATTCTTCAAATACATTTTTTTCATCACAATTTAAAATAGTGCATAAATTTTTTTTACTATCATTATCTGCATATTTATATCTAATATATTCACATACTTTTTTACTAAAAGATATAGGATCAGATGGTTTTGCTTTTCCATACCTAATTCTAGAAATATGAGATGAATCAAAAGAAACATATTTAGATATATCATTAATATTTATTTTTAAAATATTTATTAGTTCATTAAAATTTTTACTAAATGAATCATAATCAAAGTTATTACCTTTTTTAATAGATTTATTTAAATTTTCTTCAATTTCATTTTTTAAAAGTTTAACATTATTTTTGTTTGCTAATTCATAAATAGCGTTAATTAATTTTTTTATTTGTTCACTATTTTCCTTTGGAGTTCTTTCACCACTTCTATATCTACTTATAACAGATTCTGATAT
>CAKPEJ010000037.1 GCA_934149325.1 uncultured Bacilli bacterium | reverse complement strand
ATTCTGTGTGGTTCTAGATATGTAAGATTAGTTTTATCTATCATTCTTAAATTACCATTAATAATTGTTGATTTAACCTTACAAAATTCACATATAAACTCTAATCTCTTTCTTAATGATTCTTCCATTCTAACTTCTTGCTTGATAACATTTAGCATTTTAATCAATCCTTTCTTTGAAAGACTTTTTTCTAAACAAGAAAAAAATCAATCCTAATTTAGAATTGATTGTCTATTTATTCTCGGAACTTATAAAAAGTTCGAGCGGATTTCCCTATGGTGCGAGAGATGGGAATCGAACCCACACGGCAAAAGCCAAAGGTGTTTGAGACCTTCGCGTCTACCTATTCCGCCACTCTCGCATAAATCAATTATATCATAAAACAATAAGATTTCAAATATAAATCTTACATTATTTATTTACGTGTACTGGTGTACCAATATCTACCATATTATATAATTTAGAAGCATTTGTATAAGGCATATTAATGCATCCATGACTTCCATTATATTTATATATACTTCCACCAAAATTTGTTCTCCATGATGCATCATGAATTCCATAAGAATGACCAATAAATGCAATCCAATAATTAACAAAGCTTGTATAGTTTGCACCCTTTAAAGTAACATTCCTAGCTTTATTTAAAACTCTATAATTTCCTGTTGGAGTTCCATTATTAACTCCTGTTACTATATCAGAACTTAAAATTAATTTACCATATTCATAATAATTTAACCTTTGTTCTGAAATAGATACATCTATGTATGCATTTTTCTCTTCAACATTAATTGTTATTTTATCTGTTGTTTCATTACCACTTGAATCACTAACAGAATAATTTACACTATATACACCTTTTTCATTTAAATTTAAATCAGATTTTATTTCAATCTTATTAGTTATATCTCCATCATAATTATCTGTTGCGCTAGCTGATGGAATATTATATACTTGTCCTACTCCAACATGAATTTCTTTTTCACTATTAATTATAAGAACTGGTTTTTGTGTATCTTCTACAACTACTTTTCTTTGTATTGTTTTTCCTACTTTAAAATATTTTAAATAATATGAATAACTAACTGTATAAGTACCTACTTTACTAGTATCAACATTAGAAACAATTTTTATTTCATCACTAATATCCTTTTTATTAAAAGTTGCGACTGCTCCCTCTTCTTTATATTCATCGCCAACTTCCAAAACTACTACATCTTTTCCTTTTATATGAAAATCATTAATAATATTATCTATACTTTCTTTACAATAGATTAAAAAAACTAATATTATGGTTAATATAACTATCAATAATTTTATTATAAATAAAGTTCTTTCATGCTTACGATTCATCTGCCTACTCCTATTTTATACATTAATATAATACCATAAAGTAAAAGAAAAAAGAATATAGAAATTTAATTTTTTTATATTCTTTTTGTTTATATTATTTTTCTATATAACCAGAAGTTTTTTGCGTATACATATCATCTGTTATAGATTTATATCTTTCTCCATCATAATCATCTGTAAAACCATTATATGCTTTGTATATTTCATTTGTTTCAGTATCATATACTCTTTCATATCCAAGCGTTGCATCACTTTGTTTTTGACTCATAATATCAAAAGATGTATTTCTTTTATTCCAGGAATCCATTATCCCATCACTTATTTGATTACCTATTGCTCTAATTTGCTCAAAATTTTTCATTACAGAATCTTGTTCTTTATTAAATCCACTTATAAAAGAATCTGTAAATGATAATGAGGAGCAAATAGTATTTAATGTTTCCTCCCAATCAATAAATTCATCTTTTGGAGTTGTAATAAAAATTGCATCATATACATTTAAGTACTGTATATCTATTTGTTTTCCTGAAATTATATTTTCATATACATAATATGGACCAGCATCATATACATAAGCTGTAAATATTCCTTCACATTCTTTTCCATTTGCATCTTTAAATGTTGCTCTAAGCATATCTCCACCTAAACTACCTTTACCTAAATTTTCACTTACAGTAAAATCAGTTAATACTGGAAATGTAAATTCACTAGTATTATTTAAAGTACCTAAATCATTGAATATTTTATAAAATCCTTCAGTATCTTTAGTATTTATTACACTTGTTTTAGCAAATGGATTATTAGGATAATACTTTTGCTGCCATTGTTTAGCATCTTCTGATTTATTATATCCTTCAGTTTTCATATTTAAGAAAAATTGATAAGATTCATTATTTGGATCATATACTTTAATTGTATAATGAATATAATCTCCAAGTGTATCAACTTTCCATCCTTTAGGTTTTTTTATAGAAAATTCATTTGTTTTATAATCTTCTAATTCTATTTTACTAACTTCATTTTTTCTTATTTTAACTTTATCTTTATTTTTTACATTTTTAATTATATTATCCCCTTCTTTAAACGTTTTTGGAACAATAAATATACCAAGCAATAAAATAACCACTATAGAAAGCACAATTATTATAATATTTTTCCTATCCTTCACACTATATACCTCCTTATATATTTTAATTATATCAAAATCATATAGAATAAATAGTGACTTGCCAAACTTGTCAATGTTTTCATTGGAAAGTTTTTAATTAATAATATTTATATAGTATAATTATTTCAGAGGTGAAAATATGGACTTTAAAGATATATTAAATGAATATATAGAAAAAATTAATTGTAACTCTAAAGAACTATCAAATATATCTAATATATCAGAATCTGTTATAAGTAGATATAGAAGTGGTGAAAGAACTCCAAAGGAAAATAGTGAACAAATAAAAAAATT
>CAKPEJ010000036.1 GCA_934149325.1 uncultured Bacilli bacterium | reverse complement strand
TTTTTATCTATATTTGATTGTTTTACTATTCCTATTCCTGCCATTATCATTACTAATAACACTATTAATATTTTATATATTTTTTGTCTTTTTTTCATTTTATCACTCCTAGTATAATATATACATTAATTATACCATTTTTTAGTCTTGTTTTTCAATAAAAACCAACAAAAAAAGCCCTATTTTATAGGACTTTTTTATAATTAAAAATATAGACTACTTTTATACTGTGGATAACTTTATTTTTTATTTATTTAACATATTTAATAAATTAATTTTAAACATATCTTTTTCAGCATTTTCTTTACTAATCATAACACCCTTGTATGCACCTAACTCTGTTTTGTGACCTTCAAGTAATAAATCTTCTGGTGTTATTGTCTTAAGTAAAATTATATGTTTATCCTTATAAACATCATAATGAAGAATTATTTCCCCATGAACTTTAGTAAACATTTCATCCGTTGGAAGAACAAGTTCATAAGAATCAATATTTTTTTCTTTATCTTCAAACACTAAACTTCCAAGAAAGTTTCCTTCTTTCATTTCAGGATAAAAATCAAATATTAATTTTTTAAAAGCAAACATATTATACTTTTTTACAGATCTTTCTCTTTTTTTAAATTCAGCTTCATTTAAATATTCAAACATATAAGTTTTATGCATACTTTCACCTTCTTCTATAATGTTTTATGGCTTGTAAATAATATCACAAATAAATATCAAAGTCAATTATTCTCTATCTATATTTCGATTATATCATCAAATAATAGAATAATTATATTTAAATTATGTGATTTACTCACATTTTACAAATTATTTTGCATCATACCAACTGTAACCTTCTGATATTTCTACTTTTAATGGTACATTTAATTTATATGCATTTTCCATTAAATCTATTACAATTTTTTCTACTTTTTCCTTTTCACTATTTTCTACATTAAATATTAATTCATCATGAACTTGAAGTATCATTTTAGATTTTAATTTTTGTTTATTAAATTCTTCATATATATCTATCATAGCTTTTTTTAGTATATCAGCACTTGATCCTTGAATAGGAGTATTCATAGCCATTCTTTCACCTTGATTTCTAATCAAATAATTTGTATTAGAAAGTTCATCTATTTTTCTTTTTCTATTCATTATAGTATGTACATAACCATTTTTATATGCATTTTCAAGTACTTCTTTTTTATATGTATCTATTCCAGGAAATGCTTTCATATAATCATTAATAAAACTTTTAGCAGACTTAATATCTATTCCTAAGTCTTCAGCAAGTCCAAAACTACTCATTCCATATAAAATTCCAAAATTAACAGCTTTAGCTTGTCTTCTCATATTTTTAGTTACTTCATTTTCTCTTACATGAAATACATCCATAGCAGTCTTAGTATGAATATCCATATTACTATTAAATGCATCTATTAAATTTTTTTCATTTGACATATGAGCAAATATTCTAAGTTCAATTTGTGAATAATCGGATGATAATAAGAAACAATTATCTTCAGCAACAAAAGCTTTTCTTATTAATTTTCCTTCTTCATATCTAATTGGAATGTTTTGTAAATTTGGATCTACTGAAGATAGTCTTCCTGTTCTTGTTAGTGTTTGTGTATAGATTGTATGAATTTTTCCATCTTCTTTAATTAAAGATTTCATTGATATAATATAAGTAGTATATAACTTTGTTAGTGTCCTATAATCAATAATTTTGTTTATAATAGGATGATAGTCCACTATTTTATCTAAAATTTCTCGTGCGGTTGAATAAGATGTTTTTTTCTTTTTTGGATATGGAATTTCTAATTTTTCAAATAGTACTTCTCCTAACTGTTTTGGAGATTGAATATTAAATTCTTCACCTGCCAAACCATATATTTCTTCAGTTAATTTTTCTATTTTTTTATTTATTTCTATACCCATTTTATCTAAAATATTTTTATCAACTCTTATTCCTTGATACTCCATATCAGCAAGTACATAAGAAAGTTTCATTTCAATATTTTTAAATAAGTCATAGGAATTTTCTTTAATCATTTCATCTTTAAATTTTGGCATAGTTTCATATATAAATTTAGCTTTTTTAGAACCTTCTTTTGCAACTACATTAATATCTTTAGATTTTATAATACTAGCATAATCCATAACATCATAATCAAATATATTAGCAATAACTGATATATCATCTTTTTCATTATAATTAAGTATATATGATGCGATCATTGAATCAAAATCACATTTATCAAAATTAAGTCCAAGATATTTAAGGCATACTATGTTTTTTTTCACATCATAAGTATATTTTGTATATTTATCTAAAATATTTTTATTATTAATTAAAAATTCTTTTTCTAAAAAATAACTATTTTCTCCATCATATATAGAAACACCTAATATATCTGCATTATGATAATTTACTTTATCAAGTTCTATATATACTGAAATAGGATCATTTAATTTTAAATCATCTATATTTTCGATTTTTTTATATTTTATTTCTTCTTTTATTATTTGTTCTTTTTTTAGTTCAGTATCTTTTAAAAAACTATAAAATTCTAAATCTTCATACATTTCTCTTAATTTAGAATAATTTGGTCCATCATATTTTAATTCTTCTAAAGTATACTCTACTGGAACTTCATTATAAATTGTCGCAATATCTTTACTTTGAAAAGCAGATTTTTTTCCTTCTATTAACTTTTTTTGAGTAGCTCCTTTTATTTGATCAATATGTTCATATACATTTTCTAAACTATCATATTCTTGTAAAAGTTTTAAAGCTGTTTTTTCTCCTATTCCTTTTACTCCAGGAATATTATCAGATGCATCTCCCATAAGTCCTTTTAAATCAATCATTCTAATTGGTTTTATTCCATAAGTTTCAATAAATGTTTCTTCGTTCATTCTTATGTAATCTTTTTGTTTTAGAAGTTTAACTTCTGTTTCTTCATTAATAAGTTGAAGTAAATCTTTATCACTACTTACTATAGTTGTAACAAAATCTGGATCATCTAAAGCCATTTTTGAATATGTACCTATTATATCATCAGCTTCATAATTATCTATTTCAAAACATTTAATTCCCATTAGTGGCACTAACTCTTTAGCAACTTTAAATTGCATTTTTAATTCTTTTGGAGTTTCATCTCTTCCACCTTTATAATCTTTATATTTTTCATGTCTAAATGTTTTACCTTTATCAAATGCTACTAACATATACTCTGGTTTTTCTTCTCTAATTATTTTATTTAACATATTAACAAGTCCATAAAGTCCATTTGTTGGAAAATCTTTACTATTTTTCATGAAGTTACCTGAATATGCTGTTGCAAAATAACTTCTAAAAAGTAAGTTATTTCCATCTACTAATATTACTTTTTTCATATTTTACCACCTTAAATAAATTATAACATATTTGTGTATAAAACACTTATTTTTTTTCATAATAATATTGAAAGGAATAGATAAATATGAGTATAAAAGATTATATTGTAGAAAATTTTAAAAACGATAATGAAGAGGAAATAAAAAAATCAATCGAAGATGCTGTAAGAGAATACGATGAAGATGCTCTTCCTGGACTTGGAATATTTTTTATGTTAGTTTGGGAAAACTCAAGTGAAGATGAAAAAAATACTATTTTAGAGAAGATTAAATCTAATCTAAAGTAGTATTTTTATTTTACATATTTCTAAGTTTAGCATCCATTTTACTAGTTACATCATCTATTATTTTATTAAATACATTCATAACTTC
>CAKPEJ010000035.1 GCA_934149325.1 uncultured Bacilli bacterium | reverse complement strand
TTACTTTTTTTATGAAATTATTTAATTTTAAAATTTTGTCATCATTTTTAATATTTTTCATTAGTTTTTTAACTCATTTTGGATATGATAAATTTCCAAATTTAATAACTTCTTTTTTATTTCCAGTAAATGAATCTATATTTGAACATATGAAAATGATTTTTTCTAGTTATCTAATTTACTACATTATAGAGTTTTTTTATTTTCGAAAGAATAATATTAATTCAATAAATAATAATAGTAATAAAATTTTATCACTTACTTTAAATATTATAATTTTTCTTTCAATGTATTTACCAGTATACTATACATTTGGATATAATACCATAACAACACTTACTATATATTATATATCAATTCTTATAACTCAACTTATAAATTATAAAATATTAGAAAGTAAAAAAGAATATATTTTTTTTAACAAATATTGTTACTTCATTTTACTTATATATTTTTTATTATTTATATATTTAACATATTATCCATTAAAAGAGGATATATTTATTGATAAATCAAATAATAAATTAGGACTAAAAAACTACTACACTTAAAAAGGACTTTTTAGTCCTTTATTTCTTCTATTTTTTCTTCTTTCACTTCTTTAGTCTTTTTTTTAGCTTTCTCAAGTACTTTAGTTGTATCAAGTTCTATTGTATCAGAAAGTGATTCAACTTCAACTGGCTCTTCTTTTTTCTTTTCTTTCTTTTTAAATATCTTTTTAAGAACATCTTTTTTGCATAAGAAATAACCTAAAACTATACCTAAAGTAAATGTGATTATCATTGATACTGAATATATTATCCACTCTCTTGTACTTGTTTCATCAGGACAAGTTTGAACAATTTCCTTTTTTTGTTCTGCCCTAGTAACTAATATTTGATATGTTTCAGTATTGGCACCATCTTCACTTGTTACTGTTATTGTTATAGTATTTTTACCAACTTTTAATTTTGTACTATCCATTTCAACTTTTGCTTTTTCATTAGTAGCAGTTGGTGTTATTGTTAATTTTTTTGTTTTATATGGTACTTCTAAATAATATTTTTTCTCTTCAGGTTTAAAATCTATTGTTTGATTTTTAATTACTAATTCTTTTAATGTTGCATCTGCTTTTAATTTTTCTTCATCTGTTGGAGTCAAAGACAAATTAACTGTTACTGTATATGTTTTTGATGCACCATTTTCTGCTGTTACAACAATTTTTATTACATTATCTCCTTTTTGCAAATTTTTATAATTATCAGATATTTGTATTTTAGAAGATGAATCACTAGCTACTGCATTAACAGTAAGTTCAGTAATATCTGCAATACTTGCGTTATAATTTAACGTATTTTTATTAAAAGCTGGACTTAATGTTGTATTTGGTATTTTAAGTGATTTTAAAGTTGCATCTGTACCTAAAGCTAATGTTGTTATTCTTGACCCATTTGCATTGCATGAAACAGATTCATTTTTTGTACATGAAGTTGCTGTTAAAGATAAATTACTACTATTTGCTTTTGCGTTTTTAGAAGTATTAAAATTTAATGTTGCAACTGTAAAATCTTGTTTATGAACAATTCCAGTACTTGAAATAGTAATTTTTCCATTACCACCATTTACAGAAATGCCTTCTGTTCCAGCACCATTTACATAATCAAAAGATGATGCATCATAAGTGAAAGCTAAATCAAAGCCACTTAATTCTGCATTATTTTCTACTTGTGCATTTATTGTAACTGTTACTGGATTACCAGGTTTTAAATTATCAGCTGACTTATTAACTGAAAAAGTTACAGCAAATGCATTTTTTGGAAATATTATCATTACAAAAATAAATAAAAATATTTTCAATAAATTATTCCTTTTCATTCTTTCCCTCTTTTCTAAATTAATGAATTACGTATATAAACCCCTACATTATCAATTGTATATAAATTAATATGTGCATCTTTAACTATTTTTATAAAACATAATCCATTCACCATAACATCACTTCCAGCAGGAACATTTAAAACATGCTTTTTTAATTCTTTTCCTCTTAAGTTAGACATGGTGTTTATTCTATTAATTATTATATCATTCGATATATATATTGTAAAACTGTTTTTATTTCCCTTTACATATTCTAGACGAAACAAATCATCACTTTGAATGCTATCTCCTTCACCTAATTGGTAAGTTCTTGGTTTTATTTCCTTTTTAGGTAATATTTTTTTAAGCATTTTATCAGATACATATTCACTGATATTGTCATCTTCTATTAATCCAGGTGTATCAAGCAAATATAAATCATCATTAATTTTTATTTCATTTATTCCTAAAGTTGTTGATGGAATAATGCTAGTTGTAACGTAATTAATATTATCTGAATAATTCTTTATAATTTTATTTATAAATGTACTTTTTCCTGCATTTGTATTACCAGCTACATATACTCTACTACTTTTTTTATGTTTATTAATTAATTCATATGCTAAATCTATATTATAATTTGTACTACTACTTACTATGCAAACATCTATTATATTTTTATTAAAATTATACTTTTTAATGAATTTTCTTAATTTTCCTTCTTTAACAGATTTAGGTAATACATCTTTTTTGGTTAAAACAATTATTACATCATTATTAATATATTTATTTACTATATCAATAGTATCATTTAAATTAAATATATCTACTAAAAATAAAACTAAATCACTAGTATTATTTATATCTTTATATATATTAAGATAATCATTTTTCTTATTTTCAACTCTTTTATATTCCCCATAATTAGTTATTCTAAAACATCTTTCACAATAATTTGATGTTTCTATTTTTTCTTTATCTATATATCCTTCTTTATTTTTATCTATAGACTGAAGTATACTTCCACAACCAATACACCTTTTAATCATAATATCTACCCTTTACTAATTTATCTTTTCTTTTTAAATTAAGTAAAACAAATCTTTCAAAGAATCTCCAAAATTTTGTATAAATTGGTTCTTTTTTAAATATTCTGTCTACTAATATTACATAAAATCCCTGTCTTTTAGCTCCTAAAACATCAGTCATAAGTTGATCACCAATAAAAGCACATTCTTCTTTTTTATATTTTAATAAAACTTTTTTATAATTTTTCTTAAGTGGTTTCATAGATGATGTATAGATATCTATATCTAGTGTATCTTTAAATGGCTTTAATCTTTCTCCATGAGAATTAGAAAACAAAAAGCATTTAAAACCATCTTTTTTTAATTTTTTAAATAATTTAATATTATCTTCTGTTGGAACACTTTCTGTATACGGAATTAAAGTGTTATCAAGATCAAAAAATAAATATTTTATTTTCTTTTCTTTTAATTTTTTATAATTTATTTCATATATATTTTTTTTATATGCATCTGGCATAAACTTTTTCATAATAATCTCCTTTTAAGCATATTATAATACATTTTCATTATTATTAAAAGGTTCAAAGTCATCTTCATCATCATAAATTATTTCTTGTAAATTTTTATATTTACTTTCTTTTAATCCTTTATTTTTCATAAATTCATCTTTTGTCATTAAATAATCATATTCTTTTGGATACTCTCCATTTGATATAAATATTTTATTTAGATCAATAATTTTTCTTAAATATGCGACTCCTATTGCATATATTGATAATAAAAATAATAATATTACAATTAAAGCATATGACTTACTTCTCAAATTTATCATAGTAAGTGAAAAGAAACAATTATAAACTGAATGTATAAATGTAGGAATTATTATACTTTTTGCAATTTTTCTAAGTTTATATAATTTAGTTTTTGAAAATCTTTCTATAGCAACATAATATCCCATTGCTATTCCACATACCAAATGAAGTGGTATTGTAGAAATATCTCTTAAAACTGCAAGTGAAGTCATATCTTGATATGTACTTTCATTAAATACATATAAGATAGTTTCCATTCCTGCAAAAGAAAGGGCTATTAATGCAGAATATACAAATCCATCATATATATCATCAAACTTTTTATTGTGAGACATAAATACATATAGAACCATTAATTTAGAATATTCTTCTATCATTGCTAATATAATTATTTTTATAATATTAAATGACTCTGAATTAAAAATAACATCTCTAAAAATATTTAGTTGAGGAAGAGTTATCTTACCAAGTAACATTGAAAAACTTATCGTAAAAAAACCAGAAAAAACACATATAAAAATAAGTGGTAATGGTTCACGTGATTTTTTATCAGAATATAAAACTAGTAATAACAATATTATTGTTGGAACTAAAGATAATATTAATACTCCAAATAATTGAAATAAACTTAAGTTTTCAAATATACTCATAAATACATCTCCTCTATCTTTATAATTATAGCATACTAATTTTTTTATTATTAATATTTAAACTAAATTAGACATATATTTTACTAGTAGGTGATATTTTGTTTTTAAGTATTTTAAGTACCGTAATAAAAGGTATGTTTATGTTTTCAGGAAGTTATTCAAATAATGTTTTCCCTGAACCATTAAGTAAAGAAGAAGAAGAAAAGCAACTAGAATTATTATTAAAAGGAGATAAAAATGCAAGAAATACACTTATTGAACATAATTTAAGATTAGTTGCACATATTGTAAAAAAATATGAATCAACAAGAAATGATATAGATGATTTAATTAGTATTGGAATTATTGGATTAATAAAAGGAATTGATACTTTTTCATATAAACATGGAACTAAACTAACAACTTATTGTGCTAGATGTATAGATAATGAAATTTTAATGTATTTTAGAGTTGATAAAAAAAACAATAAAAATATTAGTATTGAAGAATCAGTTGGATTTGATAAAGATGGTAATGAAATTACATTCATGGAAATATTAAAAACACCAAAACCTGATTTTGCAGAAGATATTCATATAAAAAATAACATCGAATCCCTAAAAAAATATATGAATATATTAAGTGATAGAGAAAAAACTATAATATATAAAAGATATGGACTTAATAATTATGATGAACTAACTCAAAAAGAAATAGCTAAAGAACTAGGTATATCAAGAAGTTATGTGTCAAGAATTGAAAAAAGGGCCTTAACTAAACTATTAAGAGAATTTATAAAAAATAATCAATACTCTAAATAATATAATAACCACGTATTTTTCTTACGTGGTTATTTTAATTCTTTTATCTTTTCTATAGATAAACCCGTTACTTCTGATATTGTTTTCATATCTATGTTCTTTTTTATCATATTTTGAGCAATCTCTATATTTCTTGAACTGATACCCTCTTCAATACCCTGACTTATTCCTTGACTTAATCCTAGACTTATTCCTTTTTCTTTCATATATTCTAGTTCTAATTCTTTAGTTTTTTTATCTCTTTCTTCTTTATCATATAATAGTGATAGTTCTACTTCTCCTGATAATTCATCTAACTTTCTATATACTTCTTCCATAACAATATCCCCTTTCGAGATTTCTTTTAATACATCTCTTCTTTTTTC
>CAKPEJ010000034.1 GCA_934149325.1 uncultured Bacilli bacterium | reverse complement strand
TACCAATATATTAATAGGTGAAGAAAAATGAATATAAATGATATATGGCAATTATTTAAAAAAACAGGTAAATTAGAATATTATTTGAAATATAATGATATGAAAAATAAAGGAATGAGTTATATTGGAGATAAAGAAAGTAACAGGAATAATAGTTAGTGAAAAAGAGTACAAAGAAAGCTCTAAATTATTAAATATAATAACAAAAGAGTATGGACTTATTAGTGTTATTGCTAAAGGAGCAAAAAATTTAAAAAGTAAACTTAGAGTTGTAACTACTAAACTTACATATGCAGAATTTCAAATATATTATAGGGAAGGAAAATTATCAACTCTTATATGTGCAGATATAAAAAATCCGTTTAATAATATTAAGCAAGATTTATTAAAAGTAAGCTATGCATCTTTTATCACAGAACTTTCTATGCAAGTTATAAAACAAACATCGAAAGATAATGTTTTTGATATACTTATTAGTTCTTTAGAAAAAATAGAAGAAGGATATGACAGTACTATTATAACCAATATTTTAGAATTAAAATATTTAAGTTATTTAGGAATAAAACCAAATTTTGATAATTGTGTTTGTTGTAAAAATGAAAAAATTCTTACAGTTTCTGTAGAAAAGGGTGGATTTATTTGTACTAAATGTCATACAAATGAAAAAATAGTATCAAGTAAAACATTAAAAATGCTAAGAATGCTTTATTATGTTGATATATCTAAAATAAGTAAAATAAATGTTAGTGATTTAGTTAGAAAAGAAATAGATGAATTTATTGATGAATATTACGATAAATATACAGGATTATATTTAAAAACAAAAAAATTTTTAAAAAACATAAAAAATTCATATATTAATTAAAAAAAGTTTTAAAATAGATTTAATTATGTTATAATCAATTCAGGGAGTGTTTTAAAGGTGGAAGAAGAAGTAGTAAAAAAAGTCAAATGTATGTTGGATTTCTCTAATTTGTTTTTTTCAATATATACAATTAAAAATATTGATGAAGAAGGTAAATTATATTTTCCAAATAATTTTAAAGAACTTTTAAAATTTGTATTTATAATTGATGAAAATTTAGAATTATTAAAGAAATTTAATGTTTTAAATAATAAAGAAAAATTTGATATGAATGAATTTTTATCAAAATTTAAGTTATCAACTGTAAAAAAATATTGGAGAAATGAATTTATGTATGATTTTGATAAAGATTGTATAGTAATTGACGGAAGTTTAAAAAATGCAACAGAAGTTTATAAAACATTTGATGATGAAAGTAAAAATATGGTTAAAAATATAGTAAGTCAAATAGAATGTTTAAAAAATAATGAAAATTATTGTGTAACAAAAAAATTAGTGAAAAGTGATGACTAGGTGTGGAAACCTAAACAGCTATATAAAATAAAGATGATTCTTTTTATAAGAATAAGTAAGGTGGAACCGCTCTATTGATTAATTAATAAATTAAATGAGTCCTTACAATTATTATTAGAATTGTCTTTTTTTAATAAATGGAAAGAAGGAATTAATATGGAAAAAGAATTAACAATGGAAAAAATAGTAAATGTATGTAAACAATATGGATTTATATTTCAAGGAAGTGAAATATATGATGGACTTGCAAATACATGGGATTATGGTCCTGTTGGAGTTGAACTTAAAAATAATGTAAAAAAAGCTTGGTGGAAAAGATTTGTTCAGGAAAGTGCTAATTCTTATGGGATAGATGCTGCAATACTTATGAATCCAAGAGTATGGGAAGCATCTGGACATGTAAGTAGTTTTACTGATCCACTTCTTGATTGTAAGGAATGTAAAGCAAGAGTACGTGCAGATAAATTGATAGAAAGTTATACTGATGAAATAAATCCTGACACATTAACAGATGCAGAAATGCTTAATTACATTAATGTTAATAAAATACCTTGTCCAAAATGTGGTAAAGTAAATTATACAGAAATAAGAGAATTTAATTTAATGTTTGAAACAAATAGAGGTGTTTTAAAAGATCAAGGAAGTAAAGTATATTTAAGACCAGAAACAGCACAAGGTGAATTTGTAAATTTCTTAAATGTTCAAAGAACTACTAGAGCTAAGATACCATTTGGTATTGGTCAAATAGGTAAAGCATTTAGAAATGAAATTACACCTGGTAACTTTACTTTTAGAACAATTGAATTTGAACAAATGGAACATCAATGGTTTTGTAAAGAAGGAACTGATAGTGATTTTTATAAATTTTATAAGGAATATGCTAAAAACTTCTTAAATGATATTGGAATTAATATAGAAAATATTAGGTTTAAAGATCATGAAAAACTTGCTCATTATGCAAAAGAAGCTTGTGATATAGAGTATAAATTTCCATTTGGATTTGGTGAATTATGGGGTACTCATAATAGAACTAATTATGATTTATCACGTCATCAAGAATTTAGTTCAAAATCAATGGAATATTTAGATCCAGAAACAAACGAAAAATATATTCCTTATGTAATTGAGTCATCAGTTGGATGTGATAGATTAACACTTGCAGTTTTATGTGATGCATATCATGAAGAAACATTAGAAGATGGAAGTGTAAGAGAAGTTATGAAGTTTTCTAAAATTCTTGCTCCATATAAAGTAGCAGTATTACCATTAGTTAAAAAATTTCATAAAGAGAAAGCAGAAGAAATTTATAAAATGCTTAGTAAACATTTTATGTGTTCATATGATGAAACTGGTAATATAGGTAAAAGATATAGAAGAGAGGATGTTATTGGAACACCTTACTCAATAACAATTGATGATGAAACAATTAATAATAATACAGTTACAGTAAGAGATAGAGATACAATGAAGCAAATTACTATAAAAGTAGATGATATTGTAAATTATATAAATGAGAAGATGGAATTTTAATTTCATTTTTTTTACACAATTTTACATCTATTTATTAACAATATTTTATAAATTAAATTTAAATGGTATAATTACTATAAGAGGGTGTGTGAATATGAAAAAAATGGCAAGTATAATAATTATAATAGCGGCACTTATACTTTGTTTAATTGGAATAATATTTATAAGTTCTAATAGTAAAGATGATAATAAAACTGTTAAAAGAAATGGTGATAGTAGTATAGTAAAAAATACAAATGAAGGTATAGTAAAAAATCAAAAATTTAAAGATTTAGATTTTACATCTACATCTATATCATATGTAAAAGGAACTGGATCAACATTTAAAGTGAAAGTTACAAATAATACTGATAATACAATTAATATTGATTCAATTGATATAATACTAAAAGATAAAGATGGTAATGTGATTACTACACTAAATACATTTTTAGGTGGCAGTATTGAACCTATGCAAGAAAATTTAATAAAAACAACTACTAAAGATGATTTGACAAAAGCTTATAGTGTAGAATATAAGGAGAGTGGAATGTGATGAAAAAATATTTTGTATTTACACTTATATTATTATTGTTTCCTTTTTCGATTTTTGCCTTAGAAAAAGAAACAGTTGAATTTTCTTCTTGCGTTGATGGAGATACAGCAAAATTCAAATTAAATAATGAAACAATTAAGGTTAGATTTTTAGCAATTGATACGCCAGAAACAAAACATCCTACAAAAGGAGAAGAGCCTTATGGTAAGGAAGCATCTGATTTTACATGTGATAAGATAAAAAATGCTAAAAAAATAGAACTTGAATATGATGAAAATAGTGATAAGAAAGATAGATATGACAGAGTACTTGCATGGGTATTTGTAGATGATTCTCTACTTCAAAGTGAACTTGTAAAAAATGGACTTGCAGAAGTTGCGTATTTATATGGTGATTATAAATATACATCTCTTCTTAATGATAATGAAGAGTATGCTAAAGCAAATAAACTTGGAATGTATTCTGATACTGATAATTCTTATTATACTAAACACAAAACAAAAGAAATAGAAGATAAAGTTAATGAAAAAGCAAAGAAAAAAGTAAAAAAGAAAATGAAAAATTATTTTAATAAAATAGTTGATAAAATTTTAGATGAAATTTTTAATTAATTTCTTCTTTTTTTAACTTTATTTTGATATAATTAAAAAAGGTGATTACTATGTTTAAAAATATTATTGAAGATATTAAAATGTCAAAAATGTTATATTTACTTGAAATTATAAAAACAAAAGATTTAAATGATAAAATAAAGGCATTTAAAAAACTTGATAAGATGAAAATTTCAAAAGAAATGGGTCTTGAAATACTTGAGTGTGCTACTTATGATTATGGTGTTGATGATGGTAATGGTGGAATTAATTCTTCTTTAATATCATTATGTATGAAAGATTACTATAAAGAATATAGTGATAAGATTAAAAAAATATTTAAATTATTAAATGAAGATTGTCAAAATAAAGTAGTTTTCTTATTATCTAGTATAGATAATGAATATGCACTTGATTTATATGTTGATTTAATTTTAAAATATTATAAGGATAGTAATTTTATTCCAATTAGTAATTTATATGAAAGAGTAAATAGTTATAAATTGTTATTTCCAAAATTATTTAAAGCTTTAAAATTTAAAGCACTTAAAAATAATATTTTAATTCTTATAAATGATTATTTAAATGCAGGTGTTATTCCAGATGTAGATTTAAAAAAGAATAAAAAGTTAATTCAAGATAATATATCAAAAATATTTAATGAAGCTTTGAAAATAAAATTTTCAAACACTTCAAAAGCTCTTCAGAATGAAAAATATTTAGATTTGAGATTTTTCTTAGAAATAGCAATTAATATAGAATATTATGTAAGTAATAAAAAAACTAATGATTTAATTAATGAATTATTTAAAAGAAATGATAATCAATTAAAATTATTTATTTTAGAAAATTATATAAGAAAAGGAAAAGATATTAGTAAAATAAATTTAGAAAGTATTGCTAAAGATAATGCTAGTAGATATCCGTTATATGATTTATTAACTACATATGAAAAAACAAATTTAATGCCTAAAAAATATATGACTGGTGAAAAAATTGCACTTTCTGATTTCTTTATTAATTTTGTACTTATAAATACTTATAAAGAGTTACCTAAAAATATTAAATTTGTAAAGAAAAAAGTAATAAATAATTATTTATATTATATTTTTACTTTTAAATATACTTATAAAAATAATATAAATTATGATACTACAACAAATTATTTGATAGAAACAGCAGGTATAGATAAATATAAAGATAAAAAAATTACATCTACTTTTGTTGGTATTAGTGGAGGATTTAATCCAACTAAGGAAGTATCTTTAATAGAAACAACCAATAATAAAACATTATGGTCAAAATTAGAAAATAATGAGACTATAGATGAAACTGTTGATCGTATTATCCCTGAAGTTAAAATAGAAATTAAGAAAACTAAAAAAAGTAAGGAAGAAAAAAAGAATAATAAAGAATTTAAAAAATTAGAAAAAGCAATTGAAAAAGAACAAAAAATAACAGAGGAAAAAATAAATAAATCTAAAGAAAAGAAAATTAATTTTAAATTTAGATATATTTTAACATTTTTACTTATTGTGTTAATAGGTACTTTGATTGTATTTATAGAATGTTTAAAAAAACCAGAAAGTATTAGTGGTGAAACAACTATTGAAAGTTTAAAACATAGAACAATAAAATTATCAAAGCTTAAAGAACCAGAAAAATTTAAAGAAATTAATGGAATTGATATATATAAACAACCTGAACAAAGTTATTATGTTTTACTATATAAGAAAAAAGGAAACAAAAATAGTTATTATACTTATATAAATGAGCTTATAAAAAATGGTTATATAATATATTATGTAAATTTATTAGATGAAAAAAATAATTTTTTATATGATGCGAATGATTTAGGATTTACTTTGACGGGTGATAGATATTTGAAAGTAGAAGATGGTGATTTTAGTTTTTATGTTGAAGGTAAAACTAATATAATAGATGAATTAAATTTAGAATATAATAGTATTTTAGAAGCAAAAAAAGCAAATGAAAATAATAATAAAAAATAAAATATTTAGGTTGATTGTCAAATAGTGTGTGTAGACACAAGTAAGTGATAATTAATCTTATGAAGCTAACGCGAAAGCGTTGGC
>CAKPEJ010000033.1 GCA_934149325.1 uncultured Bacilli bacterium | reverse complement strand
AAATAAAAGATATACCATTATTAAAATATTTCTTTAATTTAAAACAAAAATATATATTAAAGTATAGTTTCTTTAAATCAAAAAGTTATGTTATGTATAAACTTATGGAAAATTGATAGAAATATCAATTTTTTTCTTAGAAATATGTTAAAATTTATATGAGGTTGTAAATATGAAGAAAAGAGAAATAAAAAAGAATATAGAAAATAATACTTTAAAATTAGTAGTAACTGAAGAAACAAAAGATAATATCTATGATTCATTACCAAATATAATAAAAGTATGTAATAAAAAATATATGATAGATCTTTTTTATAATAATGAAAAAGTTGATATAGATTATATAACTAAAAATAAAATAACAGATAATAAATTAATAGATATAGTAGAGACAGTTCATGCGATTAATTTAAAAGATATAAAAGAAAAATTTAACTATATATATGATACTGTATGCACTAAATTAGATGAAAGAATAAAAACAAATTATTGTGAATTTAAAGATGATATATGTGTTAAATATAGAAGAAAAGGTAGTAATCATAAAAATGGCTGCTGCGAATGTAAAGGTAGAGGAAAGTGTAAGTATCTAATTGATAGCGTTTGTACAATGAAATCATGTATGGCTTGTAAGTTATTTACATGTCATACTTTAAAAACTATGGGAATAACTCAAAATATAAATGACTTTATACTTACTAAATATTTCTTTACAAGTAAACAAAAGGATATACTTCAGTTTAGTTATTGGACACCAAAAGAAATTGTTATGGAAAAACTTTTGAAGAAATATAAATAAAATTAGTTGGTATAATTTATTGAATTATGATAATATATATGTTATCATAATTTTGAGGCGATACTATGAGTAAAAAGTTTTATGAAAAATATTACAATAGTTTTCTAGAGTTAAATGATGTTCCTTTTGAATATGCATTAACCCCTGAAGAAGTTAATTATTATATTTCTGAAAATTTTGAAAAATTTGAAGATATCAAAAGAGGAGATATAGTTTTTGTAGAAAAATTTATTTATGGTAATGGAGAAATAGGTCAAAATCATTTGTTTGTAATATTAGATAATAATCGTTATATGCCTATTGAGTATTTTGGTATGATTATATCTTCAAATATAAAAAAAGAAAAATATAAATATAATATTAAAATTAATAAAAACAAAGAAAATAAATTATATAAAAACAGTATTGTGAAGACTGATCATATATATAAATTAAATGAAAATGATATTTTAAAAAAAGTTGGAAGAATTAATAATGATATGATAAAGTTATTTGAAAGTAAATATGAGGAGTATAGTAATGAACAAAGTTTTGTTAGATGATTATGTAAATAATGAAAAAAAATTATTGGATTTAGAATATGAATTTATAGAAAAATTATCTAAAATAAGAAAAGAAAAGGGAATATCACAAAGAGAATTATGTAAAATGATTAATATGAAACAACCTTATTTAGTAAAGATAGAAAAAAGAGAAATATCACCAAGTTTAAATACAATTTTAAAAATAGTAAATGCACTAAATTTAAGTCTAAACGTTGTTGAAAAAGAAAGTCATAAATGATATAATACTTGAAGTTTGGAGGAGTTATAATGATAAAACAAATGCATATAAAACCATCATATGCTGAAGCTAGAAAAAGAACTAAAGAAGAAGTTAAAATTTTAACAGATGCGTATATAATGAATAATGAATTAAGTAAAATTGGTACAGGTAAAAAATATCATATAATTACATATGGTTGTCAAGCTAATGAAAGAGATTCAGAAACTATAAGTGCAATACTTGAAGATATGTCTTTTATTAAAACAGATAACATGGAAGATGCTGATTTAATACTTTTAAATACATGTGCGATAAGAGAAAATGCACATAATAAAGTATTTGGAATGCTTGGAAGAATAAAGCATATGAAAGAAGAAAGACCAGATATTATTACATGTGTATGTGGTTGTATGGCACAAGAGGAATCTGTTGTAAATGAAATAGAAAATAAATTAAAATGGGTAGATGTTGTTTTTGGAACGCACAATATACAAAACCTTCCAAAATTAATAAGTGAATCATTAGAAAATAATGAACTTATTATAGAAGTATTTAGTAAAGAAGGAGAAGTGGTTGAAAATTTACCTGTTAAAAGAGAAAGTAAATATAAGGCATATGTTAATATAATGTATGGCTGTGATAAATTTTGTACTTACTGTATAGTTCCATATACTAGAGGAAAACAAAGAAGTAGAAAAGAAAAAGATATATTAAAAGAAGTAGAAGATTTAATAAAAAACGGATATAAAGAAGTAACTTTACTTGGACAAAATGTAAATGCTTATGGTAAAGATTTAGATGATGGAATTACTATGGATAAACTTTTAGAAGATGTTGCTAAAACAGGTATCGAAAGAGTTAGATTTATAACTTCTCATCCATGGGATTTTACTGATGAAATGATAGATGTAATTGCTAAATATGATAATGTAATGCCATATATACACTTACCTTTACAATCTGGAAGTGATAAAATTTTAAAACTAATGGGAAGACGTTATACTAAAGAAAGTTATTTAACCCTTGCTAAAAAAATAAGAGAAAAAATTCCAAATGTAAGTTTAACAACAGATATAATTGTAGGATTTCCAAATGAAACAGAAGATGATTTTTTAGATACATTAGAAGTTGTTAATGAATGTAAATATGATGGGGCATTTACTTTTATATATTCTCCAAGAGAAAATACTCCAGCTGCAAAAATGAATGATTCAATTTCTTTAGAAGAAAAACAAGAAAGATTACAAAGATTAAATGAATTAGTAAATAAATATTATAAAGAAAATAATGAAAAATTAGTTGGTAAAATAGTTCCAGTATTAATTGAAAATGTTTCAGAAAAAAATGAAGAATTATGTGCTGGATATACAGATACAATGAAATTAGTTAATGTAAAATGTTCAAAAGAAGATATTGGTAAAATCATAAATGTAAAAATAACAGAAGCTAAAACATGGAGTTTAAATGGAGAAAAAATAGATGAATAATATTCTATTAGAAGTAGAAAATTTAAAGAAAATGATTATTGATTCTAATGAATATAAAAACTATATAAGTGAAACAAAAAAACTTGATAAAAATAAAGAAATAAATTATTTAATAAATAAAATTAAACTAAAACAAAAAGAGATAGTAAAGAAAGAAAACATAAAAGAAGATACTTCGTTAGATGAGAAAATACTTTCTGATATGTTTGATAAATTAAATTCATTAGAAGAATACAAGAATTATTTAAAAAGTGCTAAAAAGTTAAATAAATTAATAACAGAGATACAAAAAAGATTTGAAGATTGTTTTAATGAAATATTAGATTAATTTATTTGCAAAAATAAATTAATATGATATAATTAGTTTGTTTAAAAAGCAATGATGAAGGAGTAGTAATATATTATTATATTTTAAGAGAGTTAGCATATGGTGTGAGCTAATAATATAAGTATATGAATTCACCTTTTAGCATTATAATTAAAGTTATAACGTTTATCTAGCGTTAATAGATTAAAGAGCATAGAAATATCTATGAAGTAAGGTGGTACCGCGCAGGTCAAATAATAAAATGCGTCCTTACATCATAGATATTTTTTTTGGAGGTAAATATGAAAAAAAGATTTATATTTGATCTTGATGGAACACTTCTTCATGGAGATTTTTCTAGGTCAATAGAGTACTTTAAAAGTGTATTAACAGAAGAAGAAGCAAAAAAATTCTTCTTAATATATCCTAGATATTTGACTGAATTTGAAAAAGAACATAAAAAATATGATTATAGTACTTTAAGTAAATTTTTAAGTGAAAAAACAGGTATAAACATTACATGTGAAATAATAGATGGTTGGGTAAAAGAAAATTCTAGTGCAAATGATAGATTACTTGATGAGACAAAAAGTATGCTTGAATACTTAAAAGATAAGAAAAAAAGTTTAGTAGTACTTACAAATTGGTTTAAATATGAACAAGTAGAAAGACTTAAAAATGCTGGAATATTAGAATTTTTTGATGATGTTTATACAGGTGATACTTCTCTTAAACCAAATAAAGAAAGTTATTTAAATGCATGTGGTAACTATCATGTAAATGAATGTATAATGATAGGAGATTCAATAGAAAAGGATGTAATTGGTCCAAATAAATTTGGAATAGATTCAATTTATTATAATCCTGAAAATAAGGAATATGATAAGAGTAAGATATTAAGTATAAATAGTTTTGATAGGATAAAGGAGATGTTTTAAAATGAATAAAGAAGAGAGAGTAAAAAATTTAAAAGAAGAAATTATAGAAAAATTAAAAGAAGTTAAAAATTTAAAGGAATTAAATGACTTAAGAATAGAGTATTTAAGTAAAAAGGGAAAGGTTTCAGAACTTTCATCATTAATGAGAGAAATACCAAATGAAGAAAAGAAAGAATTTGGATCCCTTTTAAATGATTTAAAAACATTTGTTAATAATTCATTTGATGAATTAAAAGAAAAATTTGAAGAAGAAGAATTAAATAAAAAGTTAGAAGAAGAAAAGGTTGATATAACTTTAAGTGGAACTGCTATTCCATCTGGAAGTCCATCTATAATAGAAAAGGTTGTAGAAGAAGCAGAAGAATTCTTTATAGGAATGGGATATGATGTTTTAGAAGGACCTGAAATAGAACTTGACAAATATAATTTTGAAATGCTTAATTTACCAAAAGATCATCCTGCTAGAGATGCACAAGATACATATTACTTAGAAGGAGAAAATATTTTACTTAGAAGCCAAACATCACCTGTTCAAGTAAGAACTATGTTAAAAGGTGATGGAAAAACTCCGATTAGAATGATATGTCCTGGTAAAACATATAGAAGAGAAGATATAAATGCAACTCATGAACAAGAATTTACTCAAATAGAAGGTCTTGTAATTGATAAAAATATATCTCTTAGCGATTTGAAAGGAACATTTGATGCTTTTATAAAATATATGTTTGGAAAAGATGTAGAAGCAAGATTTAGACCAAGCTATTATCCATTCACAGAGCCATCAGTAGAAATGGATATGAGCTGTATATATTGTGATGGAAGTGGATGCTCTATGTGTAAACCAAAAGGATGGATAACAATTAGTGGTGGTGGAATGGTTCATCCAAATGTATTAAGAAATTGTGGTTATGATCCAAATGAATGGCAAGGATTTGCATTTGGTATGGCTGCTGAAAGAATATCAATGCTTAAATATGGAATTACTGATATGAGAGTTGCCCACGAAAATGATTTAAGAGAAACAAAAAATTTTGATAGAAAGGAAGATAGATAATTATGATAAGTATGAACTGGGTAAAAGATTATATTGATATAGAAAATGAAAATCTTGATGAACTTGCTGATAAAGTAACAAAAGCAGGTATAAATGTTGAACATGTAATAAATAATCATATTGATAATTTAGTAATAGGTAAAGTTATATCATGTATTCCTCATCCTGATTCAGATCATATGCATGTGTGTATGGTAGATGTAGGTAATGAAACTATACAAATAGTATGTGGTGCTTCAAATGTTAAAGAAGGAATAAAGGTTATTGTTGCACTTCCAGGTGCAAAACTTCCAGGTGACTTTATGATTTCAAAAAGTAAAAAAAGAGGTGTTGACTCAAATGGTATGATATGTGCTTTATCAGAGATTGGATTAGAAGAAGCAACAGAAGAAAACTATAAAAAAGGTATATACATATTAGATGAAAATGCACCTGTTGGAACAGATGCTTTAGAATATATGGGAGCATGTGATACTTTATATGATTTAGATATTCATAAACATAAAAATAATGACTGTTTTTATCATATAGGATTTGCTTATGAAATAGGTGCTATTTTAGGTAAGAAAGTAAAATTACCAGAAGATAATTATGAAGAAATAAATGATTCAGTTAAAAATCATTTTAACTTAAAAGTTGATACTGAAAATTGTACATACTATAAAGCAAAAATGGTAACAGGCTTAAAAATAGGTGAATCACCAAAATTTATTCAAAACAGACTAATATCTGCAGGAATGAGACCAATAAATAATATAGTTGATATTTCAAATTATGTAATGCTTGAATATGGTCAACCACTTCATTTCTTTGATAAAAATAAATTAGGTAATGAAATACTTGTTAGAATGGCAAATGATAATGAAGAAGTAGTGACTTTAGATAAAAAAGAAAGAATATTAAGTTCTGATGATATTGTTATAACAGATGGAAAAAGAGTAGTTGCAGTTGCGGGAGTAATGGGTGCACTTAATACAGATGTTGATGAAAATACTACTGATGTATTAATAGAAAGTGCTATATTTAATCCTACTAATATAAGAAAAACAGAAAAAAGATTAAATTTAAGAAGTGAAGCATCTATGAGATATGAAAAAGGATTAAATTATGAATATACTATAAAAGCACTTGATAGAGCTTGTTATTTACTTGAGAAGTATGCAGATGGTAAAGTATTAAGTGATTATGTACTTTATGATAGTGAAGATAAAACAGAGAAAAAAATAACATTTAAAACAGAAAAAGTAAATTCATTACTTGGTATTACACTTACTGATGAAGATATTGAAAAACAACTTGATAAATTAGATTTTAAATATACTTTAAATGATGATACTTTTGAAGTAACTATTCCAAGAAGAAGACTAGATATAGAAAATAATGTTAATGATATAGTTGAAGAAATTGGTAGATTATATGGATATCATAATTTAAAAAATACA
>CAKPEJ010000032.1 GCA_934149325.1 uncultured Bacilli bacterium | reverse complement strand
ATGGTGTTAAATATGGAATGGGTAATAGGAGTTATAACTATAATTGGTTTAATAATAGGAATATTAACATTAATTAAAGGTAATAAGAAAATGGGAATAATGCAACTAATATTGACTATTATTTTTCCTGTTGCTACTTTGTTATGGTGTCACAAAAAGAATCAATTTGTTTTTGGAGGTACTAACTTTGAATTTATTATTCAAACTGCAACTGTTGATAAGATGATCGAGCCTTATCTTATATTTCTTTTACTCATAATTTTGATAGTATTAATAGGTATAAATGTATTTAAATTAATTAGAAAGGAAAAAATAAAATGATTAAAAATATAGTATTAGATGTTGGGGGTATTTTTTTTGATGATAGTAAACGAAATATTCAAAAATTATTAAATAAAAATTGTGATAATATTTACAAAATTGCTTATGGTGGTAGATTTAAAAAATGTTTACTAGGAGAAATAAGTGTTCAAGAACATATAAATAGTTTAAAAAATGAAAAAGATTTTAATGATATAAGTTATATTTTAAAAAAAGAAAATTTAATAAAATCATATCCTTTAATAAAAAATAATTTTGAATATATAAAAGGTTTAAGAAAAAGGGGATACAAATTATTTTTATTAACTAATATAACGGAAGATAGTTATAATTATATAAATGAATTAATAAATATAGATGAAACATTTGATGGTGGAATATATTCGTATCAAGAACATTTAATAAAACCTGATTATGATATTTATAACCTATTAATTAATAGATTTAATCTAAATAAAGATGAAACAATCTTTTTTGATGACAAAGCAAAAAATGTTAAAGCTGCAAATGAAGTAGGGATAAAATCATATGTATTTACTTCTATTAATGATATAGAAAGTAATTTAGAATAATAAATATTTCAAAACTCTAGTAATGTTTCCTGTTAAAATATAATTTTTTATATCATAATGGAGCATGAAAGGGAGAATTTTTATGAATCAAGAGAAAATAGGAAAATTTATTTTAGAGTGCAGAAAAGAAAAAAACTTAACTCAATCTGAATTAGCAGAAAGATTAGGTGTTAGTGACAAATCAGTCAGCAATTGGGAGAATGGAAGAAATATGCCTGACTTATCTTTATTTAAACCATTATGTGAAATTTTAGATATATCAATTAATGATTTAGTAAGTGGAGAAAAGGTAACAAAAGACAAATATCAAGAAAAGTTAGAAGAAAATATTATTAGTACAATTGATTATACAAATAAAAAGGTAATAGAAAAAAATAATATAATAGGTATTATACTTGTTACATTTGGAATATTAATTTCAGTAAGTGCAATGTGTATATTTAAAAGTGAAAGTAGTTTTGGAAGTATTTATTCAATATTTGGAGGATTAGTATCATTAATTGGTATTACAAGATTTACAAAAAAATTTAGTTATGTGAAAAAATTAACTCTTAATGTTACATACTTTATTTTGTTTATTATTATGTTATTTGTTATTGATTACATAAGTGTAATTAATATAAAGCAAGCACCAAGATTTGCAATATACAAAATATCGTCTGAATCATCTATTTATTACGATACACCTTTTTATGATATTATTAGATGTAATAAAGATACTAAAAATGAGTATTATAAAGTACTTAAAAATAATAATTATGATAGTCAAAATATAGAAAAATACTGTAAATAAATTTATAAAATGTGATATAATTAAAATGACATTAAATGCTATCTAGTCTATGTCTGCGACTGGATGGTATTTTTTTATTGAAAAAATACCAAAAATTTAATTGAAAGGAGGAATACATAATGCCACAAACAAAATTTCAAAACTTTGTATTTACTTTAATGACAACAATATTAATGGCTTACTTTATGATAGTTTATAATGTAGCAATTTCTTCAAGTGATGGTTTAGTAAATCAAACATTTTTTATTGCACTTAAAGAATTTAGAATTGAAGTAATTATTGTTTTCTTTTTAGCATATTTTATTGCAAGTCCAATTGCTAAAAAATTAGCGTTTAGAATAGTTGATCCTAAAAAGGATAATAAAATGTTAATTATTTTAAGTATACAAACATTTACTGTACTTGTTATGGTAGCTTTAATGAGTATATATGCTTTATTTATTCAACATTTAGTAAATAGCAACATTATTTGTAACTATATAATTTTATTTATTAAGAATTTCATAATGGCTTATCCATTACAAATATTTTTTGTTGGACCAGTAGTAAGAAATATATTTAGAGTAATATTTGTAAAAAAATATAAAAAAGTTTATAATTATTAATATAATTCAGATTAAAGAGGTAATAGTATGACATATAAATATATTTATAAAACAAGAGAAAATTTATCAGATATAATACTAAACAGTGATGGAAAATATTTAACAGGATTATGGTTTGAAAATTCTAAAGATGCATTAAAACATAAATCTGATTGTGAAGAAAAAGATTTACCTATATTTACAGAAACTTCAAAGTGGCTAGATATATATTTTAGTGGAAAAAATCCTGATTTTATACCAAAATATAAAGTAGAAAATATAACTCCATTTAGAAGTGAAGTAATAGAAATAATGAATACTATACCTTTTGGTGAAACAATTACTTATAATGATATTGCCAAGAAAATTGTACATAAGAGAAATATAAAAAAGATGTCCGCTCAAGCAGTAGGAGGAGCAGTAGGATCAAATCCTATATGTATTATTATTCCATGTCATAGAGTAGTAGGTAAAAATGGAAAGTTGACAGGTTATGGTGGAGGAATAAAAAATAAAATTGAACTTTTAAAAAATGAAAAAATTTATGTTAGTAACTTAGACAAGGAAAATAATCATGAATAGATGTAAATGGTGTAACACAGGTAATCCTTTATATGTGAAATATCATGATGAAGAATGGGGAATATGTAATTTTAATGATGATTATTTATTTGAAATGTTAATATTAGAATCTTTTCAAGCAGGTTTATCTTGGGAATGTATTTTAAATAAAAGAGAAAATTTTAGAATTGCTTATGATAATTTTAATATTGATAAAATAATAAAATATGATGAAGAAAAAATAAAAGAGTTACTAACTAATAATAAAATTATAAGAAATAAATTAAAAATAAAAACAAGTATTAATAATGCTAAAATTTTTAAAAACATACAAGAAGAATATGGTTCATTTTTTAATTATCTAAAAATATTTACAAAAGGTAAAATAATTTATGAAACTGGTAATACTACTAATGAATTATCAGATAATATATCAAAAGATTTATATAAAAGAGGTATGAAATTTGTTGGAAGTACAATTATATATTCTTATTTACAAGCAGTAGGAATTATATATTCACATGACAAGGATTGTTTTATGTATAAAAATAATAGTTAAAGGGAGATAAAAATGAAAAATAAATTTTTAAGAATATTTTTAGTAATATGTTTTACAATTATACTAACAGGATGCATCAAAAGAAATGATGAAGTTATATTAAAAACAAATGGTGGTGTGCCATATGTATGGAAATATAGTATTAGTGATAAGAATATAGTAAAATTTAAGTGTAAAAAAGTAGAAGTAAAAAACAAGAATATGGAAGGAGGACTAGTGGTAGAACACTATATTTTCTCTGGATTAAAGGAAGGCTCTACTAAAATTAAATTTGAGTATAAAAATTTTACTAATAACAATGTTGAAGAAGTAAGAGAATATAAGGTAATTGTTGACAAAAATTTAAAACTTAAAATTAAAAAAATAAAATAAATGGACATTTAAATTTTTATAATATATAATTAACATTGAAAGGAGAAAAACATGAAAAAAATTTTAATAGGGTTAACATGTATGCTTGCTTTAATATGTAGTGTAGGATGTACTAATGACAAAAAAAGTGCAAATACAAGTAAAAAAGAGGTAACAAAAAATGAAAGTACTAAAAAAACAGTAAAATCAAAATGTTCATATTATGAATGCCTATCAAAAATGTCTTTAGATAATTCAATTGAGGAATTAAATAATATAATTGGATTTGACGCTACTAAACTTGAAAATAATACAAGTAGTAGTACTTTAGATAAATATGAGTATGATTTTGGTGGGGACAAAAAAATAACTGTTACAGTGTATAATAGTAATAATAAAATATCATCTATTAAACTTGAGTATGATAAGAAAGACATTAAAAATAAAAAAGTTACATTAGAAAATTTATCAGATATTAAAGCAAGAATAAATGATGGTATTAGTTATGATGAATTTAAGAAATCTGTTGGTGGAGTAGATGGAACACTTATAGAACTTAGTTCATGGACTAAATATGTTTGGATAGCTGGTGATGGAAGTAGTTATGTAACAGCATCATTTGGTAAAAATGATGGAAATTTAAAGTTCTTTAGTGGATTAGGATTTAAATAATGAGTAAAATATAGTAAATAATAAATGTTTACTATATTTTTTTTGATTTGATATGCTATAATTAGTATAAATAGGAGTAAAGTAGTATGAAGGAGTTTTTTAATAAATATCTAGAAAAAGATCATTCATTTGATAAAAAAACAATGATTGGGATTATTAGTTTAATAATCGTTATAGGTGGAGTTTTTGGTTTTATTTATGAATATATATTTTATTATTTTAATTTCGGAATGAAGTATTTCTACTGGAAAGGTGGTAACTTTTTACCATGGATTAATATATATGCAATAGGAGCTGTAATGATATATTTTTTAACCTATAAGCATAGAAAAAATCCTTTTAAAGTTTTCTTAATAAGTGTTGTTTCAACAGGTATTTTAGAATATTTTTCAGGACTCTTTATCTATCTTTTATGTGATGGATTAAGGTATTGGAATTATAATACAGAAATATTAAATTTTGGAAACATTAATGGTTTTATTTGTTTTAGAAGTGTTGCATTTTTTGGAATATCAGCTCTTTTATTAATGTATGTTATAGTTCCATTATGTTTTTATTTAGCAACTAAAACAAATAAACAAAAATTTTTGTTTATAAGCACAACTATTTGTTTAATAGTATTAATGGATGCAACTTATAATTTAGTAATAACTGATATGTTTAATTTACCTAAAGCATCAGTTTTCTATAAAAAATTAGGAATTCATTATTTAGAACATTGATAAAATAAAAAAATTTTATTATTATATAAAAGAGGTAATAGTTATGAGTAAAGTTTTATATGAAAAATATATAGTCGATAATGATGATACATTATTAAATTATTTAAGAAGTAAGATGGAAAATAAGTCAAAGAATAATATAAAAAGTTTATTAACAAAAGAAAAAGTAACAATAAATGGTAAATTAGAAACAAGACATGATTATCCTGTTTACAAAAATGATGTTATAGAAATAAAGAATAATTTTATAACAAGTAAGAAATATACTGATAAAATACCTATAATATATGAAGATGAAAATATTATTGTTATAGATAAACCAGCAGGTCTTTTAACAATGGCAACAAAAAAAGAAAAGAAACATACTGCTTATCGCATGATAAGTGATTATCTTACATCACAGGATAAAAATAATAAAGTTTTTATAATTCATAGACTTGATAAAGATACATCTGGTGTAGTAATTTTTGCAAAAAGCATGGAAGTAAAAAATAAGTATCAGAATGCTTGGAGTAAAAATGTTTTAAAAAGAGAGTATATCGCAGTTGTCGAAGGTGTTATAAAAGATGAGAAAAAAACTATAAAATCATATCTAAAAGAAAATAAAGAAGGAATCGTTTATTCAAGTTTAAAACCAAATGATGGTAAGATAGCAATTACATGTTACGAAAAAATAAAAAATAACTTAAGATATACAATGCTTAGAATTAATTTAAAAACAGGTAGAAAAAATCAAATTAGGGTACATATGAAGGATATTCGTCATCCAATCATAGGTGATAAAAAGTATGGAGTATCTGGGCTTGATCCTGTAAAAAGATTATGTTTACATGCTAGTAAATTAGAATTAATAGATCCATTAACTAATAAAAAAGTAGAGTATGTAGCGGAAACTCCTTTTTTACTAGAAGCATTATTATAACTTTACAACATTTTACAAAATATAAATGTCTATTTGTAGACATTTTTTTTATGCAATGATATTATGAAATTTATGGAGGTAAAAAAATGGAAGATGTAAAAAAGATAAAAGAGGATTTAAAAAGAATAAATGAAGAGATTCAAAGTATTGAAAGACAATATGAAGAAACTCTATCAAAAGATATTGAAGGGGACAAAGAGATTTTTGATAAAATGATTTTACTTTTAAGAAACAAAAAAGAAAAATTACAAAAATTGGCAAAATTAAAAAATACTAGTAAAGTAAATGTTCTTGAAACTAAAAAAGAAGAAAACATAGAAAATAAAGGAAAGTTAAAAGGATTTATAGAAAAAATAGATATTTCTAAATTAAGAAAATATAGAAAGAAATTGGCTTATACATTAGCAGGATTTAGTATAGCTAGTATATTATCTTTTGTAGGTGCAAAAAGTCCAGTAAATAGAACTTTAAGGGAAAAAACATATAGGTATGAACAAGAATATGATCAAGAACAAGAAGATATTGATATCGTTCAAATAAGAAATTCTAATTTTGTAAAACCTGTTGAAATTGAACAATCATCTTATAGTGATGAAACTTATTATACATATTATTATAATAATGATGATAGTTTTCAAATCAATAGAATTGCTGTTTTAGATGGGAATCAAGTATTAGATGTAATAAAAATTAGAGATGATAATAAAGTAAACTTTGGTAAAATAAAAGAAGAATATGAAAATTTAGGAATAAATATTAATCTATTAGCGGGTGTATGTTCTTTTGATGAACATGGAAATATGCTATCAGATGATATTAATTGGACTCCAGTTGACACATTTGTTGACGAAAAAGTGTTAAAAAAGGTAAAAACTGCTGCGTAGTTTTACTTTTTTTATTGTAAAATTATTTGTAGTATTATATAATTATTACTATAAAATAGGATACATTTATATAGGTAGGGTAAGGGTGAATTTTATGAACGAAAATTTAAATAATGAATTACAAAAAATAAAAGATGATTTAGAAAGACTTAATAATAAGTATGAAAAAGTTAAAAAAGAAATAAGTGAAAAAGAAGAAGAATATCAACAAATGTTTTATAAAATATTATCTGGAGAAAATATTAATAC
>CAKPEJ010000031.1 GCA_934149325.1 uncultured Bacilli bacterium | reverse complement strand
AATTTTAGTTAGTAGTTATTACTACCTATAAATTGTTGCTTTTAATGGTTGTTTTACCAGAACCATAAGGGCTCCATAAGAAATAAACTTACGAACTTAATTATTCGTAAGTTTTTATTTTACCTAAATCTTGTACATTATTTATCATTTCTAGATTAAGGTTATTTTTATTAATCATATAATGTGTTGATGTTAACTGATAAACAACAGAAGCTGCAAGTCCAAACGAAGTACAAAATGGCGATGGTATGAAAGAGCAAAATATACGCAATATATTTGCAATTTGTTTACTAATTGTTGCTTTTATAGCAGAATACTCTAATTGTATAAATGTCAATTTTGTTATATAAACAGGATATAAATATAAAGATATTAATTCTATACTTACAATAAATAATGTAGCAGTTAAATCTGATTTATAACTTGGATATAAAATCACTCCCATTATAAAAGTAGATAAAATCAAAATATAAATTAGTTTTCTACTATTTTTTATATGTTGTTTATATGAAAAAATTCTTTTTGTAATATCAATTTGAGCAACTGTTTTTATTGCATAAGATATATCCCATTGAGTATCAGTTATTAAGACTGCAAAAGAAGTTGCTAAAATATATTTTGCACCAAAATTAAATGTATTCTTAAAACCAAATAAATAAATTATAAACATACTGATTTCTGCAAATAAATAAACAGAATCATATTTGATACAATTTCTTAAATTAATTTTAAATCCAGTTATTTTTACTGTTCTAAATATCATAAGCAAAGTAAATATTGTTGTAGCAAATAACGAAGTACTAGAAATTACAATTTGATTTTTTGTTATTATACTCATAATTACTAATGTCAAAAAGTTTATTAAATTAAAAAAGAAACTATATTTGTTTGCTCTTTTATTATTATCTTCATAATACAACTTACACAATGCAAGATTCAATAATAATTGTAAGAACATTTGAATTACAGCATAAACCGCAAATATTCTATATGTTTGTATATCCATATTCATAAATGTTATATATTTATCTATATTTAAAACAATACTACCTAATATTAATACTCCTAAAATTGTACCCAATATAAATCCTGAAAAGACACTATCTTTATTATCATCCTTAATAGCACTTATATTGGCACCTGTTCCAAAAATACTCTGTATACTACTTATAACAAACTGCATTGGATATATAAGTGAAAATATATTAATTAAATTTTTATCCACTAAAATACCAAGTAAAAACCATCCTAAAATTGGTGTTACAGATGTTAAAAATATATCAAAACTTATTCGAAATAATCTTTTCATTTTCTACCCCTTATTTTTTTATTGTATACAAATTATAAAATCAATTTATAATTAACTAGCTAAAAAAATTATACCATTAGTCGTTAAATTTTTCTACACTACCATTGAAATTTAATAATAATTCATATATAATATTTCTATAAAGAGAACTTAGTTCGTAAGCTGTTGCTTAACCGCTCCATTGAGGAATCTGTTCGGAAAATCCGAACTTACATATATGAATCATTCGAAAGAATGATTTTTTTGTATCCTGAAAAGAAATTATTGTAAAAAGTAATACTATCAATAATTATCAACCAATAAGTTAAATAATAATTATATTTGAAATAAGGAAAAAGATGATTACAAAATTGGTATGTAATCATCTTATTTTTTACCCATATTAAATAAATTTTTTTCTTTACATAATTCTAAAATTTTTTGATTTCTTTTATCTATTTCAGCATAAATATCATTTTCAAAAGAAATACCTCTATCTCTAAATGCGGAATACATTTTTCTTAAACTTCCATGAGTATATTCCCAGACAAATTCTCCTCTATATGTGCTTCTTTCAAAATTGTAAATTCCATATCCGTCTTCATCACAAGCAGCATAAAGGTGTGATTTACCACTTTTATAAGTTTCTCTGATAACATCACTACGACCAGCAACCTTACCTAAATAGTCTATAATACATACATCTCCAAAGTCTGTATTATGATTTTTTATCCACTCAATTAATTCTTCTTTCGTGTCAAAATATGCACTATTAAATGCACCTGAAAAGCCATATAATCTCATTTGTGGTTCTGGGATTTCAGTTAATGGATTAACATTTTTAGGTTTTCCATCACAAAATCTTTTCAATAAACTTGATGTTTTTTCAACAAATTCTTTATCTTGAAATGCTTTTGATAATGCTTCAGCTGCTGGAGTTATATCTTGCTCAGTTCTATTTACTTGTTTTGTACAATATAATAATCTTTCTTCTTCTGTCATTTTTTTATATTCTTCTTTACTTATACTTGCCATAATCATAAACCTCCTAAATAACTAATAATATTATAGCATTATTTAAATACTTTTTGAAACAAATTAACCTAAAATTATTGAAATTGGTTAATTTTATGGTATATTACTAGTAGTGAGTGATATTTATCACGTCATAGCAAAAGAAGTTGCAGATATCTACGACACTTGCTCCATATAATGATTAAAAACCTTATATAACATAAGGTTTTTTATTTTTTTGTACTCAAAAAATACTCCGAAGTGTGCGGTGTATGTGAGAAAAAGTTTTGTAATCACTCTGCTACGGCTTCATATGGTAAAATCACCGCAACAATGTGACTTTAATGATTAAATCAACCTATAAAAAGGAGACTCCAATTATCTTCTTTTACCAAATTTCAGTACTATAAATAACTTGATGTGTTTTTTCATTAAAAGCTGATATTAAGAAATGTCCATGATTACAATATCCCGAATCATCACATTTTCCTTTAATTAAATATATTACATAATCATTTTCATTTTTATATTTAGAAGGTGTTGAATAAAATACTCCATTTAATAAGCCTTCCTTTTCTGTATAATCATTTATGTGTCCAATCCATTCAGCCTGTTTCTTATACTTTTTATCAAATTTATCCAATGTCATATTTTTATCAACATAATATAAAGTATATCTTGTTCCACCTTGCAGTATTCCTGGAGCATAAAGAAACTTAATATCTTCTGCATTTTTAGGTATTTTCTTTGGAAATACTGTTGAATTAGGTACATGAAAACGATAATATTTAGGATTTGTCATAGGATTAATAGCTTCTGTAAATACAACAACAAACATTGCAATAAAGTAATAAAATAATAGTAAACAAGTAATAACTATTGAAACTATTTTAAAAATAGAAACAACTTTTCTTTTTTCATTATTTTTATACATTATATACAAAAATATTAAAAATAAGAGACATGGAATAAATGAAGATAATAATATTATTAATTGTGCTTTCAATGGAAAACCAATTGAATCATATGATAAAAGTAAGCCAATCAAAAATGTTATTATACTCATTATCAAAGGAAATCTAATCTTTTGAAAAGTAGTTTTTTCATTCCATTTTTCTTCAGGTGTTCTCTTCATTTTAATATCTTTTGATTCTTTATTTGAATGTAATAGTGCTATAGGAAAAGAAATTATAAACCAAATTACAAAAATCACTATATTTTCAACAACAAAATCTCCAAGAGTCATTGCATCTGGTTCAGATCTATCAGCTAGTTCTAATAAAGATAACACAACATATATACCAAATGGAATAAAAAATAATGTTAAAAAAAATTTTGATTTTAGAATAGTCATTATTTTATTAGTTTTTTTACTCATAATATAACCTCTTAAGTAACAAAAATTACTATCTGACAATAATTATATCATAGTTATTGAAAAGTTGCTTTAACATAAATTAAAATATATTATTAATTTATAAATATTAAATCATAAATATTTCCATTCATTTTTTCTAATTGTTCTATATGTGTAAGTTTTTATTTTGACAAAAACTAAGTAATAGGCACAAAGATGAAAAAATGCAAATATTTGTGCTAATATAAAATTCATAGTTATCTAACTTTCTACATTTCTAAATATATTTTTTAATTTATAATGTTTATAATTTTGGCTATTGAAAATCATAAAAAAAAGATAATTTTTTAGCCCATATATTTTATCGCTAATATTACGCAATATTTATACTTATACATTATCTTTTTTACCAGCTAAAATACTTTTACTTTTCCAAAAATCATAATTATTTTGATTTTCTTCATCCACTATAGGATAAATTAATTGCTCATTAAATATATATTTTATATATTCTGAACTACAAGGATTTGAACAACCTGTAAAATATATTACAGGTTTATCTTTTAACACCACTATCATTGAATTTGTAGTTTCATATTTTCCATGCATGCAAATACTACAACCATTTTTCTTTGAATGTATTCTCAAAATTTCAAATAAATCTTCTTCTGTTTTTGCATGTACAAGTTTTCTATATGTCGTTTTTTTTCTAATATCAGCATTCTTATTTGGAACATAAGAATATTTTTTCTTGAAATTTCTAACGTCATTATAAAAATCTGCTTTTGAGATTGATAAACAATTCGATATTGTTGCAATCTTTTTTCTTTTTACTGCATAATTTTTTCCTACCGTTTCTAGAATATATAACTCTCTCCTATCCATAATTAAAAAAGAATTATCATAATAAGATTCTTTTTTATATCCACAATTTCCACCTTGTCCATATTTTTGTAATAAGTCAATTATTACATTTAAAGCTTCTTTTGCAGATGAACTTCTCTCAAGTCCCAATCTTACCAAATCCATTCCAATCAAAGATTCTTCTCCATCTGAACAATTTTTTAAATTTATTGCCTCATTTCCAATACATACACCACAATCATTAACACCCATTTCTGCTCCCCACATCCAAACGGGTTTTGAAATTAATATAGCATGTGTCTTTTCTACCTGTTCTATTTCTATGTAAGTTGTTTTTAATTTATTATCTCTATTTTCTTTAGCATCTATAAATACCATTACTTGTGGTTCATTATGTTGTCTATCACTATTTTTTCCAAATATTGAATATCTTTTTTTATTTCCTATTTTCCCTAATGTATCACACATAATTTATTCTCCTTCTTTTTTAATAACATACATTTATTTATACTTTTCATATATATTTTCCTTTTATTCAGTAAAAGAACTAGGGTGATAAGAAGTTATTCCTAAACTCTCAGCCTTTCTTAATACATCTATTCTATCATCCACGAAAACTGTTTGTTTTATATCTATTTTATAGTGATTGCAATATTCAATTATTACATCTGGTTTTAACAAAGTTGAACATATGAAAAAAATATTTTCCCTTTTTATATTTGGGTAATGTTCAGATAACCATTTATATTTTTGATTTATTTCATTATTTGTTGTAACAGTCCCCAAAATAAAAATTTTGTCACTGTCTAATTTTTCAACTATCTTTTGCATTGTTTTAAGTGGTCTAGCTTTATAAAATAAATCATTAAATAATAAATCATCTAGTGACTGGCATCCAAGTTCAGGACATGCTCCTCCATATAGTTTATCTTTGTATCTATATTCTGATAATGTACCATCAACATCAAAAAAAACATATTTACCTTTTAATTTTTCTAACATAATTAATTACTCCTTACTTTTGCAAATTCATTATATATTTTCAAGTATACCTTTGCTATTCAAATCTATAAAATTATAGCATAAATATATATTTTTTAACAATATATATATTAACATTTTGATTTATATCTGTTATAGTATCATTATTCAAAAAAATATAAATAATTTACCTGATTATTCTTGGTATAAAGAAAATGCATATTGACACTATAATGAGTATTATTCCTAATATTAATAAAAGATAATATATCTTACTTGGTTTAATAAATCTTTGAACATAACTCTCCTTTGGTTTTTTCGGATTATAATATACATCTACTTCACTACCAATTGGATATAAATCAAGTAATGGTGAAAACCTTACATTTACAAAACTATTTTCTTTCATATTAAGTTTTAACACCTTAGGTAAATCTTCTCTTGTATTTAAGTTACTAGAAATATTACTTTTTATATTATTAGTAGGACTTTTGAAATATTTTTTAACAACAGCAGTAAACTTAGGTCCAACAACTTCATATTTATTATTATCAACATAATATTCAACAACTGGCAAACTTATATCATTATATTTTATTAATGAATATCTAGTTATCTTACCAATTATTTTTTCTGAACAATTAGTTATCCTGTTTCTTTTCTTAAAATATAAAAAATACCAAACAAATATAATTACTAATCCAAAACATAATATATATAATCCCCAAAATATATTAAAATTCATTTAAATCACCCTATCTTTTATTAAATTCTATTTTATTTATTTCCAAAAATTTAATTATCTCTTCTGAACTTATTCCTATTCCTAAATTAATAAATGGAGTAAAATCTACTTTTATTTTTTTATTACCTCTATTAACTGTTTGATGAACATCAAAATTTAAATCTAAATGTTTAGTCATACATTGAATACCATAGACAACACCATCTGGACCAAAAATTGGTCCACCACTCTGCCCTCTTAAACCCGGAGTACTCATTTCAAACATTGATAAATTGTTATTTTTATCAAGTATATGTCTAGTTACAATACCATCCATAGGAAAAAGAGGAAAATTCTCAATTCTATTTTGTTTTAATATTATATTATGCCTTTCTTTTGAATATTCAAAAATATCATACTCTGGAAATGCATAACCTAACTTACATACACTTTGTCCTTGTTCAGGCATTTTTTTACTAAATATTGGATAGTTATCAGAACTTAGTTTACAATTTTTAAAATTTATTAATGCTAAATCTAAATAATCATGAAATTTAACATTTATTTCTACGTTTCCAGTAACTTCAAATGGTAAATTAATATTAGATAAAACAATACTTTCTTTATTTAAATTATATTTTTTTTCTAACTTTTCTTTTTCTTCTTTAGTATCTGCTTTATCTAATTCATTTATTAAATTTGGATATAAACGACCAAGTTCATTGTTAACTATAAATTGATTTGCTATATGCTTGCACGTAAGTACATCACCATTTTTATTTAATAGTATCATTGTTCCTAATCCTTGAACTATATTATCAGAACCATAATATTTTATTCCTTCTATAAAGGGCAACAAATATTTTGAATTTTCTTTTATACTTTTTTTATACACTACTATCACCTAACTTGTTAATTTAATTTTACCATAATTTATAATTAAAATAAAATTAACATAAAATAAAATTAATATTGTGTAAAATTAATTGTTATGATATAATTTAGTTGTTGCAGGTGTAGTACATCGGCTAGTACGCGGCCTTGCCAAGGCTGAGAGGGCGGTTCGATTCCGCTCACTTGCTCCATTTGAAATCAACTTACGGACTTAATTGTTCGTGAGTTTTTATTTTATATAAAACTTTAAAAGTTCTCTTTCTAGAAAGGAGGACTTTTTTCATGCTTGAATTTAAAGTAATTGAAAAACTAAAACCTAATAAAGGTTTAACCGACATCTTAAAAGACTTTAAATATAAGGTTATATTAGGACAAATTAAAACTATCTTGCACACCAATCTACAAGTAATAATACCTACTGAATACAAAATTACATATCCTACTACTCTTACAATATTTGAATACAAAGTTAATGAAATATCAAATAAGCCTTTTTATATTAAAGAACATAGTCAAAAGTACAATATTAAAGAAATTACACAATTTTTGAAAAAATTTTAATTTTAGACTATACATTTTGCTTATTTGTGAGGAAACATATAGAGAAATATATTA
>CAKPEJ010000030.1 GCA_934149325.1 uncultured Bacilli bacterium | reverse complement strand
GAAAAATTAAAAGAAAATAAAATTAATAATGAAGTAACAGATTATATTAAAAATCCAATATTAATAAATAATAAGAACAACTATAATGAAATATCAGAAAAGATGTTACAAAAAGTAATACTTGAGGATATAGAATCATTTCTAAAAGAACTTGGAAGTAGTTTTAGTTTTATAGGTAGTGAATATAAGATAAAAATTGGTGATAGATATAACTATATTGATTTATTATTATTTAACATAGAATTTAATTGTTATGTAGTAGTTGAATTAAAAGTAACAGAACTAAAGAAAGAACATATAGGTCAAATATTAGTTTATATGAACTACATAGATAATAATTTAAGAAAAGCAACACAAGATAAAACAATAGGAATAATAATATGTAAGAAAGATAATAAGTTTATTATTGAGTATGCTAGTGACAAAAGAATTTTATCTAGAGAATATGAATTAGTATAAGGGGGATTTATGAACTATTATAATGAAATAAAAACTGAAATAATAAATAATGAAATAACTAAAAAAGTAAAAGATTATAGTAAAAATAGAAGTGATTTAAGTACATATTATAATGTAGGTAAATTACTATCAGAAGCAGGTAAACATTATGGTGAAGGTATCATAAAAGAGTATTCTAAAAGATTATCGAAAGATTTGAATAAAAAATATGATATATCAACTTTGAATAAAATGAAGAAATTTTATAATTTAATAAAGAAAATGGCGACACTGTCGCCAAAATTATCATATAGTCATTATGTAGAACTTTTATCGTATAATGATATGAATAAAATAAATTATTATATAAAAATAAGTGAGGAACAAAATTTATCTGTAAGAGAACTTAGAGCTAGAATAAAAAATAATGAATATGAAAGATTAGATGATAAAACTAAAGAAAAATTAAAAGAAAATAAAATTAATAATGAAGTAACAGACTATATTAAAAATCCAATATTAATAAATAATAAGAATAATTATACTGAAATATCAGAAAAGATGTTACAAAAAATAATACTTGAAGATATACCTAGTTTTTTAGATGAATTAGGTACTGGATTTACATTTATAAGAAATGAATACAAAATAAAAATTGGTAATAGATATAACTATATTGATTTATTACTATTTAACATAGAATTTAATTGTTATGTAGTAGTTGAATTAAAAGTAACAGAATTAAAGAAAGAACATATAGGACAAATAGAAGTTTATATGAACTACATAGATAATAATTTAAGAAAAGTAACACAAGATAAAACAATAGGAATAATAATATGTAAAAAAGATAATAAGTTTATTATTGAATATGCCAGTGACAAAAGAATTTTATCTAGAGAATATCAAATAATATAAAATTAATTAGTTTTTTAGTCTACACTAAAAATATTTATAATAATATATTATTAGTGGGTGACTCAATAGAAGAAAAAGGGTAAAAAAAGAATATTACTATAAAAAATAGATATATTAAAAGTAGAGCGTAATTTATAATTTCCTCAAAAATGTACTCTATATTAGCAACGCAAGCATAATTGTTATGCGTTTATATAGATAAAGGAATCTTATTTTCAAAGATTCCTTTTTACATTTTTCTATATAAACCAATTGCTTTACCAACAATATAAACTGAAGTTAATATTATTGGATCCATTGTATCATTTTCAGGTTGTAATCTAAAATATCCATTTTCTTTATAAAATGTTTTTAAAGTTACTTCATTATCTTCTGTCATTGCAACAACAATATCCCCGTTGTTTGCAACTTGTTGCCTTTGAACAATAACAATATCTCCATCATGAATTCCAGCATTAATCATTGATTCTCCACTGACTCTAAGTGTGAAAACTTCTTTGTGAGTTGGTATTAAATAAGATGGTAATGTGAAGTATTCATCTGGCATTTCTATAGCTTCAATTGGACTACCAGCTGTTACTTTTCCAAGTAATGGGACATTAATAGTACCATCATCCTCATATTCATTATCAACTAACAATTCAATAGCTCTGTTTTTTGAATTTCTTTTTCTAATATATCCTTTACTTTCTAAAGTATTTAAATGTGCATGTATAGTAGCAGGTGATGATAAACCTAAGGCTTCACCGATTTCTCTTACTGTTGGCGGATATCCATTTTTTGCAATACTTTGTTTTAAATAATCTAAAACCATATTTTGTTTACTTGTTAATTTTTCCAAAAAAATCAACTCCTTTTCAAATCTAAATTAAGTTTATCATATTTTTTGTAAAATGTCAAACAATTGTTCGAAAATATATTGACACGAACAACTGTTTGTGATAAATTTAGAACATACGAAGGAGAGATGTATATGAAAAAAATATTCAAAATTTTAATTGCCTATGTAATAGGACTTATTCTTGTGTTTTCACTTGCTTGGAGAGCAGATGATATAAATAATAAAGTTTCTTCAAGCAATCAAAATTCTTATGCTTACAATAATTAAAAATACTTTTGTTTGGAATCTTAATTTAAGGTTCTTTTTTTTGACATAAAACTAAAAAATATGATATAGTGATTATGCAAGGTAAATAAAAGCCGTGCGTAATATTTTATTTGGGGGTGCGTTAATGAAAGGCATTATTTTAGCGGGAGGGTCTGGAACAAGACTTTATCCTATAACAAAAGGAATTAGTAAACAATTGATGGGAGTATATGATAAACCAATGATTTATTATCCATTATCAGTTCTAATGCTTGCAGGAATAAAAGATATTCTTTTAATAACAACAGAGGAAGATCAACCAGGTTTTAAAAGATTATTTGGCGATGGAAGTGATTTAGGGATAAATTTAGAATATAAAGTACAACCATCACCTGATGGACTTGCTCAAGCATTTATACTTGGTGAAGAATTTATAGGTGATGAGGCATGTGCAATGATTTTAGGTGATAATATATATTTTGGAAATGGTTTTGTTGAAACTTTAGCGGATGCAAAAGTAAAAGCAGAAAATGGTTATGCTTCAATTTTTGGTTATCAAGTAAAAGATCCAGAAAGATTTGGAATTATGGAACTTGATGATAACAAAAATGTTATAAGTGTTGAAGAAAAACCATCAGAGCCAAAATCTAATTTTGCTATAACTGGATTATATTTTTATCCAAAAGGTGTGGCAGAAAAAGCAAAACAAGTAAAACCATCAGCAAGAGGTGAACTTGAAATAACTACATTGAATGATATGTATTTAAAGGAAGGAAAACTAAAAGCTGAACTTTTAGGTGGAGGATTTCTTTGGTATGACACAGGTACACACAATAGTTGTATAGATGCTGGTGAAATGATTAGAAAGATTCAAGAAAACAATGGTAAAATAATTAGTTGTCCAGAAGCTATTGCTTATAAAAGAGGATGGATTTCTGATGAGCAATTACTTCAAAGTGCAGAATTAATGAAGAAAAATGATTATGGTAAATATTTAATGGAAGTTTATCAAAAAAAAAATAATCTTGAAGAAGAAAATTGTAAAAAATTAACTTATAAACAAAATTAAAAGAATAAAAGGGTTTTAATAACAAAGGAGAAAAAAATGGAAATAAAAAAAACTTGTTTAAGAGATTGTTATATAATAAAACCTGATATATTTGGTGATGAAAGGGGATACTTTTCTCCTTTCTTTATAAAAGAAAAAATAAATAAAATCGCACCATATGAAATTTTTAAAGATGTTGTTCAAGCAAATAGATCTTTAAGTAGTAAAGGAACTGTAAGAGGACTACATTATCAAAAAAATCCAAAATGCCAAGCTAAAATAGTTGAAGTATTAAATGGTTCAGCGGTTGATGTAGTAGTTGATATGAGAAAAGATTCAGAAACATTTGGTAAACACACATCAGTATTATTATCTTCTTTAAATAAAAGACAATTGTTAGTACCAAGAGGATTTGCTCATGGATTTGTTAGTTTAGAAGATAACACTTTATTCCAATATCTAGTAGATAATGATTATGCTAAAGAATTAGAAGGTGGAATATTTTGGAATGATCCAAAATTAGGTATTGATTGGGAAGAAATTTTTTCTTCATTTGGTATAGAAGAACCTTTATTATCACCAAAAGATCAAATTCATGGAACATTAGAAGAAAAAATTCAAAATAATGAGATAGATTTTAAATGTCCAGTAAAAAAATTAACTATGGAACAAAGGAGATATTAATAATGAGATTTTTAGTAACAGGTGTAACAGGGCAACTAGGAAAAGATGTTGTTAAAGAATTAAATAAAAGAGGTTATAATGATGTATTAGCATACTCTAGTGCACAAATGGACATAACTGATGAAAGAAAAGTTGAATCATGCGTTTTCTTTTCAGAACCTGATGTTATAATTCATTGTGCAGCATATACTGCTGTAGATAAGGCAGAGGATAATGTTCAAGATTGTAATAAAGTAAATGTAGCGGGTACAAAATTTTTGATTGATGAATGCAAAAAGGTTGGCGCAAAATTTATCTATGTAAGTACTGATTATGTATTTGATGGAACAAAAGATTTAGATGAATGCTATGAGGTTAATGACAAAATAAATCCTATTGGTGTTTATGGAAGAACAAAAGCTCTAGGTGAATATTTTGTAAGAGAATATGACAAACATTTTATAGTAAGAACATCATGGGTTTTTGGAGAAAATGGAAACAATTTTGTAAAAACAATGTTAAGATTAGGTGAAACTCATGATGAAGTAAATGTTGTTGCTGATCAATATGGTAGTCCAACATATACAAAAGATTTGGCTAAATTATTAGTAGATATGTCACTTACTGATAAGTATGGTACATATCATGCAAATAATGAAGGATATTGTTCATGGGCAGAATTTGCAGAAAAAATATTTGAAGTAAATAATATGAATGTTAAAGTTAATCATATTACTACAGAAGAATATAAAACAAGAGCAAAAAGGCCAAAAAATTCAAAATTAAGTAAAAAATCATTAATTGAAAATGGATTTGATTTATTACCTAGTTATGAAGATGCTTTAATTAGATATAAAGAAGAATTAGAAAATAAAAATGCAAAAACATTAAAGAAAGTGAGATAAAAAATGAAATATTTAGTAACAGGCGGAGCAGGTTTTATAGGAAGTAATTTTTTACATTATGTTGTAAAAAAATATCCAGAAGATGAATTTATTTGTTTAGATGCTCTAACATATGCAGGAAATTATTGTAATTTATTTCCAATATTAAAAGAAAAAAATTTTAAATTTGTAAAAGGTAATATAGCAGATGAAAAATTTGTTAATGAATTGTTTGACGAAGAAAAAATAGATGTTGTAATAAATTTTGCAGCTGAGTCACATGTAGATAATTCGATAAAAAATCCAGGAGTATTCGTAGAAACTAATGTAGTTGGAACAAGAGTACTTTTAGATGCTGCAAAAAATCACGATGTAAAAAGATATCATCAAGTATCAACTGATGAAGTATATGGTGATTTACCACTTGATAGAAAGGATTTATTGTTTAAAGAAACAACTCCTATTTGTCCATCAAGCCCATATTCTGCATCAAAAGCTTCAGCAGATCACTTAGTTCAAGCATATCATAGAACATTTTCACTTCCAACAACTATTTCAAGATGTTCAAATAATTATGGGCCTTATCAATTTCCAGAAAAATTAATTCCTGTAGTTATGAGTAAAGCTATGAAGGATGAAGCAATACCAGTATATGGTAAGGGAGAAAATGTACGTGATTGGATTCATGTTCATGATCATAATGTTGGTGTTGACATGATTGTAAGAAATGGTAGAGAAGGAGAAGTTTATAATCTTGGTGGTCATTCAGAAAGAACAAATTTAGAAGTTGTAAAAACAATATTAAAACAATTAGGCAAATCAGAAAATTTAATAACATTTGTAACTGATAGACCAGGTCATGATTTAAGGTATGCTATTGACTCAACTAAAACTGAAAAAGAATTAGGTTGGGATAGAACATACAAATTTGAAGATGGTATAAAAGAAACAGTTAATTGGTATTTAGAAAATAAAGATTGGACACAAAATATATTATCTGGAGAATATAAAAAAGCGTATACCTTATCAAAAGAAAAATAATTAGTTTTTAAAAAATTGAAAACTTTTTTCTTTTTTGTTATAATTGTTTTGTTGCCCCATAGCCAAGTGGTAAGGCGGTAGACTCTGAATCTATTATGCGTTAGTTCGAATCTAACTGGGGCAGCCATTATTTATAAACTTTACAAAAATCTTTTTTTTTGTATAATATATTCGAAAAAAGAAGGTAATATCATGAAAGAAAGTTTAATTGTTGGTGTAATAAATAGAAGTATAGGACAAAAAAATAGATTATGTCTTCCTGCAGAATATGAAGCAGCAAGTGAAAATTTATATGCAATTCTTTATGAAAAATATATGAGTATTTATTCTGAAAATGTATTGAAAAATAAGTTTGAATTATCAGAAGATGATTATTCTACTATGGAAATTTTATCAGTTGATGGAGGTAGAAGAACTATTATAAATGATAAATTGCTAAATTTATATAATATAAAAAAAGATTTATTACTAGTTGGAAAAAATGATCATTTTGATATTGTTTCAATAGAAAATTTAGAAGATTATAATAAAGGAAAGAAAAATGATAAAATTCTAAAGAATAATTATGATATAGTTTTAGTTAGAAAAGAAGATTAATTTCTTCTTTTTTTAATTTTCTTTAAAAAAAAACTTGTATAATTTATATTGTTTTGATATAATTAAATCGTTGTTTGAAATGGCGATGTAGCTCAGTTGGCTAGAGCATTCGGTTCATACCCGAAGGGTCGAGGGTTCGAATCCCCCCGTCGCTACCAATTTTGTGATTTAAAAGAAGCTAAATTTTAGTTTCTTTTTTTATTTAAAATTAGTTAGAAAATACTCATAAAATAAGCCTGTTTTCATTGACAGTTAGTAGGTAAAAAAGGTATAATTTATATTGATAATAGATAATAATGAAAGTAGGAGTGTATATGAAAGATTTAAAAAATAAATTGGCTATTGTAAGTATAATTACTTTAGTATTTTTTATATGTTTATTACTTGCGAATGGAGATAATAAACATTTAGAAAATAAAGTTGTTGTAAAAGAAGCTACAGTAAAAACATTAATGGAGGGAACTCCGGTTTCAGGAAATAGCACTTTAAAATATAAATTAAAATATAAATTAGAGTCAGATACTGGTGAAACTATTAATAATAGAATCGCAATAGTTGATGTAATATTAAATGAAGAAGCAAAAAAATATATTACTTTTACTAAAGTAGAAAAAGAAAATATAACTAGCGAAATAATAGAAGATGGGAAAATCTTAAGAATTAGACATCAAAATGTAACTACAAATAAAGATTATGAGTTAGAATTAACTGTAAAAATGAATAATGCACCAGATGGTTATACTTTTTCTCCAAGAATAGAAGTAAAAGATGCATATGGACAAAATAAAAATATACAGGTAGAAAAAACCACAGTAGAAACAACAAGTATTGAAGGTAAAGTTTTAAAAAATAATAAACCTCAATCTGGAATAAGAATTACTTTATGCAAAATGGAAAATAATTTATGTGTAAATAAAAGAGAAACATATAGTAGAGAAGATGGAACATATACATTCAGTGATATAGAAGAAGGCAATTATAAATTAGAAACAGAAGAAGGATATGAAATAAAAAATAATGAGATAGACGTTATTGAAGGAAATAATGTTGTTAATATTGATATAAATACAAAACAAAATTTCAAAGCTAAGATAAGAAAATATATAAAAGAAGTTGAAGTTAATGAAAATGGCACTATAAATAAATATAATTTTGATAAAAAACAAAAAGTTAATATTCCTATAAAAGGTAAAAGTAATATTAAATTAAGTATATTATATGAATTTGAAATAACTAATACTAGTAATGAAGCAGGTTTTGTAAAAGTAATAAAAGAAAATATACCTGAAGGAATGGAATTAGATAAAGAATATTCTAAAAATAAAGATTGGAAAGAAAATAATGGAGTTTTATATAACAAAACATTATCAAAACATGAGATAAAACCAAATGAAACAAAAAAAGTTACAATTAAATTAAATACAACAAATACTTCATCAGCTAAAAAATATTTAAATAAAGTAAGTATTACTGGAGAAATATATCATAGTGTAAAATATATTGTTGAAGATGAAGAAGTAAAGAACTTAGTTGTAGTTGATAGTGATAAAGTTAATGATTATAACTATACAAAAGATGGATATGTTTTTGAAGGATGGTATAAGGATAAAGAATATAAAGAAAAATTTAATTTTAATACTCCTATAGAAAAAGATACAATTATATATGGAAAAATCAAAAATGTTCAGAAAAAAGAATATAAAATTATATATAAACTTGATAATGATAATGTTTATTCTGAAGAAACAGTTGATGAGGGAAATAAAGCAACAAAGCCAAAAGATGATCCAATAAAAGTTGGATATAAATTTATTGGTTGGAAACAAGGTGGTTCTGAAACATTATTTGATTTTGATGAGGTTATAACAGAAAATAAAATATTATATGCTGTATTTGAAAAAAATAAATATACAGTAAGATTTATAAATGAAGGAGAAGAATATAATAAACAAGAGAT
>CAKPEJ010000029.1 GCA_934149325.1 uncultured Bacilli bacterium | reverse complement strand
AACTTATATGTCTTTTTTTATGAAAAAAAGTGTATATAATGTTTTACACATTACACACACTAAAAATTATACAGCCTTTTTTTTTAATTTCATTGACTTTTTATATATAAATTGATATACTTATACAAGAATAGAGGTGCGTGTGTGATGAGCAAAGAAAATGAAATGATAGATGTAGTTGAAAATGAAACAGTACAAATTGATGAAGAAAAAAATACTGTTTTATCATCAGTAAATCAAAGTGTTTTGAAAGACTATATGACAGATTTTAAAGATGTTGTATCAAAGTTAGATGTTGATATTGATTCATTAAAATCTAAAATTTCTAGTATAAAAGAAGAAATTGACAGAACAAATGAGGAACTAAATAAAAAGGTAGAGGACATTAATTTAAAAGAACAAGAAGAAAAAGATAAAATAAAAGATAGTTCTGATTATACATCTAATTCATTGATGGAGTCTGCAAAGGTACTTGAAAAATTAAGCGAAGAAAAGAAAAATTTAGAAGAAACTTTAAAAGAAAAAATTAATGAATTTAATCAAAATGTAGATGAATTAGAAGAAAAGAAATCTTTAAAAGAAAAAGTAAAAAATAACGTAGTAAATATAGCTAATTCTGCAGAAAAGAAAATGTCTGATTTAATTGTTGAATATACTAAAAAGATTGATGCTATAAATGCAGCATTAGATATATGTGATAATGAGTTCTTAAAAAAAGCTTTGACTGAAGAAAAAGAAAAAATGGAAAAATATTTGAATGAAACTAAAACTACTAAATTTAATGAAGTTAATAAAGAGATGGAAGTTTTAGAAGATAAAAAACAAAGTGTAGTTGAACCTATTAAAGAAGAAATTAAACCTGTAGAAGTACAACCAATTGAAATTCCAAAATTTGAGAAAAGACCAGAAATTGAGGAAAAAGTAGTTTTAGAAACAAAGATGCCTGAAATTAATATTGAACCAGAAAAAGTAGAACAACCTAAAATTGATGAAAATAAATTTATTGATAAAGATAAAGAAGTAATTCAAGTTGATAGTGTTCCATCAGATAAAGTTGAACAGATTAAACATTCTACTGTTATTAGAGATGGATTAAAGAGTTTTTTTCAATCAATCAATAGTGGATTAGTAATACCTTCAAATCAAGATGAAGCTAAGGTGTTAAAAACTATTGAAGATGATAATGTAAAAAATGCTTCATATGATGATATGTATTATGTAGGTGCTATAATATCATCAGTTGATAGAGTTGATATATATAGTTCTATAGATGATTTACAAATGAGATTTAACCCTGAAAGAGATCATTTAACATCACGAATTAATTCAATTGTTTTACTTGATAAAAATAAAATAATAAATGAGTCATCAAATAATGGAACAATATTAAGTGACTTAAAATATAGTAGTGGTGTTGATAAAAAAGATATAGATGTAGCATTAAAAACAGATGCTGGTTATGTTTTGTATAACCCTTATGAGTATAGTCTTATAAATGAAGAAGAAAAAAGGATGAAAGTGGGTATGTAAAATGGATAAAAATATAAAATATAAAATTATTACATTAGGAAATGGAAATAAGTATTTTGTTTTTGATCAATATGAAGATGAAACAGGTATTTATAATTTAGTTTTAAATATTGATGATGAAAAAGATATTGAAATTGTAAAACAAACAAATATAGATTCAAAATTAGTTTTAAAATCATTAGATGATAGTTTAAAACAAGAGGAATTAATGAATAAATTTAAATCATCCGCACAAATGGAAGAAATTATATAAAAGTAATTTCTTTTTTTGTGATTTTTTAGTATAATAATTGTCATTAGATTGAGGTGGTAAAATTGAATATTATTGAAATTAATAATTTAGATTTTTATTTTGGTAATAATCAAATTTTCTCATCTATGAACTTTAATTCATTAAATGGTGAGTTTATTTTACTTACAGGAAGTAATTCATCAGGTAAAACAACTTTTTTAAAAGTTATTAATGGATGTTATTATAATGATAATGTAAAGATATCAGGAATGAATTTAAATAAAAATAATATTGATAAAATACATCAAATAGTATCTTATATTGATACTAATAATTCTTTCTTTTTTGAAACTGTATATGATGAACTTGCAACATATCTTGATTGTGAAGAATATATAAAAATGAATAAAATAAAAAAAATATTATCAGATTTTGATTTTTTAGATAAATTATTAGTTTCACCAATGGGATTATCATATTTTGAAAGTCAGAAATTAGCTTTAATTAAAGCTATAATAAAAAAATCAAAAATTATTTGTATAGATGATATTTTTTCTCTGATGAATTATGATGATAAAATATATTTAATAAATAAGTTAAAAGAATATATAGAAAAATACAATATAACAGTAATTTATTCATCATGTGATATAGAATTTACTGATTATTTTGACAGAATTATTGTTCTTTATAATAAAGGAATAATTTTAGATGGGAATCCTGCTCTTGTTTTAAAGCATGAAAATATATTAAAGAAAATTGGTTTAAAAATGCCATTTATATATGAACTTAATGAGAAACTTTCATTATATGATTTGATAGAACATAATAATAATACTTTAAAGGAATTGGTTGATGAATTATGCAAATAAGAGATATACAAATAACAGAAAATAAGATAGTTGCAGTTACAGCAGATAATAATTTATATATTGATAATTTATATCATGAATTAAAAAAAATATATAATTTTAATGATATTGATGATATAAATGACTTTTATATGAATAGTACAATTGATTATTTAACTGAATTAATTGATAAGAAAAAAGAAAATTATGAAACAAGATTAGAAGAAGTTTTATTAATGGTAGATTTAGATGACACTTTACTTGATAGAAAATTAAGTTCATTATCAGATAGTGAATTAATAAAGGTAGAATTCGCAAAAATATTATTATTAAATCCTAAAATAATTTTTATTAAAAATATTTTTACTAGACTTGATATGAAAAATAGAAACAAATTTTTCAAAATATTAATAAAATTAAAGAAATATTACAATAAGACAATTTTTATTTTTTCTAGTGAAATAAATAGTATATATGAATTTATAGATGATATCATTTATATTAATTCTGAAGAAGAGTATATATATAGTAATAAATTTGATTTATATGAAAATAATAAAAATTTAAAAAATATTCCGGATATAATATATTTTACAAATTTGATGAAAAATAAATATCATAATATGAAATATACAGATAGTATTAATGAATTAATAAAAGAGTTATATAGAGAAATAAGGTGAGATATATGAGATATAAAATTGTTTTTTCTTATGATGGAACAAATTATAATGGTTATCAAAAACAACCTAATCTTAATACTATTCAAGGTAATATAGAATCTGCTTTAAAGTATATAAATAATAAAAATGATACTAAGTTTGTATCTTCTGGAAGAACTGATAAAGGTGTTCATGCAAATAATCAAGTTGGTCATTTTAATTTAGACGTAGATATAACAGAATATAAGCTAAAATGTGCTTTAAACAGCCTATTACCGAATGATATTCATGTTAAGAAGGCAATTGTTGTAGATGACTCTTTTCATGCGAGATATGACGTTAAAACTAAGGAATATTTATATTTAATTAATTTAGGAGAATATAATCCAATAACTAGAAACTATATTTATCAATATAATAATAAATTAGATATAGAAAATATGAAAACTGCTTCAAAGTTTTTTATAGGAGAACATGATTTTTCAGCTTTTTGTTCAAATGAAGATAAAAAAGAAGATAATGTAAGAATAATATATGATATTATTTTTAAAATAGAAAATGATATATTATCTATAAGATTTATTGGAAATGGATTTTTAAAATATATGGTTAGAATTATGGTTGGAACATTAATAGAAGTTGGTGAAAATAAAAAAGAACCTGAATATATAAAATATTTATTGGATGAAAAAGATAGAACTAAAGTAGGTCATACAGCAAATTCAGAAGGTTTATATTTAGATAAGGTTACATATTAAAAAAAGTTCGGCATTTTTGATGTGCTGAACTTTTTAGTCTAATAAATCAAAACATTCTACTAGCAATTTTATATTAATTAGACCACATATTCCTACTATTATATATATAATGTTAGTAAACATGCTATCTTCTCCACCAAATATTAATGCAACTAAGTTAAAATCAAACAAACCAATTAATCCCCAGTTTATTGCTCCTAATATAGTTAGAGTTAAAGCAATTATTTGAATTGTTTTCATAAAATTCCTCCTTTGTATAATTACATTATATATGTTAAACAAAAAAATAAAATTTATTCATGAATATTTAATAAATTTTTTAAATATAATTAATTGAAATATAAAGAAGAGGTGAAATTTTGAAAAAAATAATTTTTGTAAGTATAACATTATGCTTAATTTTTTTAACATCTGGATGCATGAAATACAGTGAAAAAGGTCTGGTGAAAGATCTAAATAAAAAAATAAATTCAATTACAGGTTATCATATAGAAGGAAATATGGAAATATATAATGGTGACAATATATATAAATATAATGTAGAATCATCTTATGAGAACAATCAATATAGAGTAAGTTTAATAAATAAAGCAAATAATCATGAACAAATAATATTAAAAAATAATGATGGAGTATATGTTTTAACACCTTCATTAAATAAAAGTTTTAAATTTCAAAGTAATTGGCCAAATAATAATTCACAAGTATATTTACTAGAATCTGTGTTAAATGATATTAATAAAGATAAGAAAGTATCTATGGAAGAAAAAAATAATAAATATATATTAAAAACAAAAATAAGTTATTCAAATAATAAAAATTTGAATTATCAAAAAATATATATGGATAAAAAATTAAATTTTGAAAAAATTGAAGTATTTGATAAAGATAATAATATACAAATAAAAATGAACTTTAAAAATATTGATACAAAGGCTACATTTAATACTAAATATTTCTCAACATCAGAAAATATGAAATCATCACAATCATCAAATGATAAATATATAGAAAATGATAAAACTAATTCTCAAAAAAATACAAATTCAAAAGAAAATAGTCAAAATAGTAGTAATAATCAAACAAGTAATAATTCATCAACTACTAATAACAAATCAAATTCTAAAAATATAGATAACAGTAGTAATAGTAATAATAGTAACAGTATTAATAAAGACAGTAGCAATAATATGACAATAAATTCTGAAGAAGATGAAATAAATAGTAATGATAGTAATAATAGTAGTTCAAATAATTCATCTACATCATCATTGTCAGAAGAAACAGTTTATCCTATGTATTTACCAGAAGGTACATATTTAAGTACTGAAGAAACAGTTTCGAAAGAAGAAGGGGAAAGAATAATTTTAACCTTTGCAGGAGAATCTCCATTCATATTAGTAGAAGAAACTGCTAAAAAATCAAATGATATGGAAATAATACCTGTATATGGTGAACCAACTATGTTAGTAGATACAGTGGGTGCTTTATCAGATTCATCAGTAAATTTCATATCAAATGGGATAGAATACTATATTGCATCAGAAAGTTTAACTATTCAGGAAATAATAAATGTAGCAGAATCTATAAGTTCAATACCTGTAATGAAATAGATAAGAAATTAAATAGATAAGAAATTATCTATTTTTTTTTCTTATGTTATGATATAATGAGTATGGTGATTAGTGATGGATGGTGATTAATAATGGGAAAAAAACAAATTTTAAAAAATATGAGTAAAAATAATAAAAGTAGAGTTAAAACATCAAAAGAGGATAATTTTAGTAAGTTTATAACAACGTTAGCAGGTATAATTTTATTACTTATTTTAGGGTATTTTCTTATAGGTGTATTTTTTACTAAAGAGATTGATTTAAGTAAAAAGAAAACAAAGGAAACAAAAGAAAAAGTATCAATTGATAATAGTACAATAACAGCTGGGCAAATATTTAATAAGAATGATTCTAGTTACTATGTACTTGTTTATGATGTAAATAGTGAGCTTACAAATTTATCATCATTTATATCTTTGTACAGTAGTTCAGAAAATAGTATTCCTATTTATAAAGTGGACAGTGAAGATAAAATTAATTCTAATTTTATAGTAAAAAAAGAAAGTAATACATCTCCAACGTCATATGATGATTTAAAAATTAAGAGTCCTACTCTTATAAAAATAGAAAATGGAAATGTAACTTCATATGTAGAAAATGAAGAAGAAATAAAATCTATATTAAAAAATAACTAAAAACTATTATATATAATAGTTTTTTTGTGTTATAATTTTATAGTATGGAAGAAGGTATGTTATGAGTACAAAAAGTGAAAAAATCAGAAAGAATATAAGATTATTAATAATTGTTGTTATATCTATGATGTTTGGATCTATAATTACAATATTTTTAAAAGATTCAAATATAAAAAGTGTAAAAAAGGTAAGCTCTACTGAGTATAGTGAATTTGAACCATTATATGAAGCTTATGATCATATAAAAAATGAATATTATAAAAATATAGATACAACAACTCTTGTTGATGGTGCGATAGATGGAATGCTTAATTCAATTGGTGATAAACATACAATGTATTTTGATAAAGAAAGTAAAAAAGAATTTGAACAAGAATTATCCGGTACATATTATGGTATAGGAGCAGAGATTCAGCTTAATTCGGATAAAACAGTATCAATAAGAAAAATTTTTAATGATTCACCAGCTGCAAAAGCAGGATTAAAAGTTAATGATATATTTGTTTCAATTGATGGAAAAAGTACAGATGGAAAAAATGCATCTGATGTAGCAAATATGCTAAAAAGTTCCACAGTAAAAAAATCAACTGTGGTTATAAAACGTAATGGGGAAGAAAAAAGTTATAAAATAGAAAAAGAGAATATTACATTATTTTCAGTAAGTTCTAATATGATTAATTCTGATAATAAAAAAATTGGATATATTTCTGTTAGTCTTTTTGGTCAAAAAACATATTCTCAATTTTATAATGCATTATCAGATTTAGAAAAAGAAAATATGTCATCATTAATTATTGATTTAAGAGGTAATAGTGGTGGATATTTAACTACTGTTACGCAAATGCTTAGCATATTTATGGATAAAGATACAGTAATATATAAAATGAAAACAAAAAACAAGATAGTTGATTATAATTCTTTGATGGCTGGTAAAAAAGACTATAAAGTAGTTATATTAGTTGATGAAAATAGTGCTTCTGCATCAGAAATTATGGCATCATCAATGAAAGAAAAGTATGGGGCAATTTTAGTTGGTAAAACAACATATGGTAAAGGTACAGTTCAGTCAACAGCTAATTTATCAGATGGTACTATGATTAAATATACTATTCAAGAATGGTTAACTCCAAATGGAAATTCAATAAATGGTAAGGGAATAAAACCAGATTATGAAGTTGATTTAAGTGAAGAATACAAAAATAATCCAACGAATGATAATGATAATCAATTACAAAAAGCAATAGAAATATTAAAATAAATGCATAGTTATGTGCATTTATTTTTTTGTAAACAAAAATATTATTACTTTAAATTTTTATTAAAATAGGTTATACTAAAAATATAGAAATGAGTGATTTTATGAAAAAAGGAGATAAATATGTAATACATAGTTATAAACATAATGGAAAGTTGTATAAAACATGGGATGAAGCTATTTATCTAGATGAATGTGAAGATTATTATGTTTTTGGAAATAATCATACAAGGGTAACTAAAAAGTATGGGAGTAGTTGGAATACAAGAGAAGCAGCAGTTATGTTCTTTTTTAAAAAAGAATGGTTTAATGTAATTGCACAGTTGAAGTCGAATGGAATATATTTTTATTGTAATATTGCTTCACCGGTGTTAATAGAAGAAGATACAAAAACAATAAAATATATTGATTATGATTTGGATTTAAGAATTTTTCCTGATAACACATATAAAATTTTAGATAAATCTGAATATGAATATCATAAAAAAATAATGAAGTATCCTGATCAATTAGATAAAATATTAAAATTTGAGTTAAATAAATTAATACAAAAATTTAATATTGGTGATGATGTATTTGACAAAAATATAATTTTAGATTATCACGATGAATATGTAAAATTAAAAAAAATAAAAAAAAGTTAAAAAAGGGGTTCTTTTTTTTTAATTTTGTAATATAATATGTAATGTACATGTGGAAAAAACATAAAAATCTGTGTTTAAAGGCTTGATTTTGCTTGAAAAAAAGCCAAAAAAACAAAAATCGACAAAAAAATTAAAAAAATTAAAAAAAAGTGTTGACACAGATATTTCTATATGGTACTATTAATGTGCGCTGTGAAAAAGAGCTGTAAAGCTTGAGAAAATAGCAGTGTAAATGATCTTTGAAAACTGAGCAAAAACGTCAAGTTTTTTTGAGAATAGCTAGGATAAAAAATAATCAATTTTTATTGAGAGTTTGATCCTGGCTCAGGATGAACGCTGGCGGCATGCCTAAGACATGCAAGTCGAACGAAGTGGCCCAATGAAGATTGAGTGCTTGCACAAGATTGAATTTGGATTCCCACTTAGTGGCGGACGGGTGAGTAACACGTGGGTGACCTACCTTTAAGACTGGGATAACTATTAGAAATGATAGCTAATACCGGATAACATACAGTTTCGCTTCTGTATTGAAAGGAGCCTTTAAAGCTTCACTTTTAGATGGGCCTGCGGCGTATTAGCTTGTTGGTGGGGTAATGGCCTACCAAGGCAACGATGCGTAGCCGAACTGAGAGGTTGATCGGCCACATTGGGACTGAGACACGGCCCAAACTCCTAC
>CAKPEJ010000028.1 GCA_934149325.1 uncultured Bacilli bacterium | reverse complement strand
TATAAGAAAAATACAGGTTGCTTTTGAGCAATTTTTAAAAAGACTTATGGGTATCACAAAAACAGGTCATACTGGTATGATGAAGAAATACCTTTTGTAGAGGCAGCAGAAATAGGAACTGAAAAAGTCATTAGAGATCATTCAACTATTGGTATTGTAGTAACTACTGACGGAAGTTTTGGTGATATACCAAGAAGTAGTTATTTAGAAGCAGAAAATGAAGTAATAAGTGAATTAAAAGAAATAGGAAAACCATTTATTGTTCTTTTAAATTCATCACATCCAACTCTTCCAGAAACAGAAAGAGTAGCAGAAAAATTACATGAAGAGCATAATGTACCTGTTATACCAATTAGTATAGAAACAATGAATGAAAAAGATATATATAATATACTTAGAGAAGCTTTATATGAATTTCCAGTATTAAATGTAAAAGTTGATATTCCAGATTGGATAGCATGTTTAAAAAGTACACATCCATTAAAGAAAGTTTATATGGATCAAATAAGAGAGTCTGTTGTAGAGATAGATAAATTAAAAGATGTTGAAACTATAAGTTCTCATTTTAGAGAGTGTGAGCAAATAGAAAAATCTTATATTTCAAATGTTGATCCATCAAAAGGAGAGGTAACAATAACTCTTGCTGCGCCAAATAATTTATATGATGATATATTAAAAGAAGTAATTGGTACAAATATAAATAGTAGATCTAAATTATTATCAATATTCCAAGAATATAATGATACAAGAGAGGAATTTGAACAATATAAAACTGCCCTTAAAATGGTTAAATCAACTGGTTATGGAATAGCAGTGCCAACAATAAAAGATATGAAATTGGATACCCCTGAAGTAGTCAAACAAGGTGGTAGATATGGTGTAAAATTAAAAGCAGTTGCGCCATCTATACACATTGTATGTGCAAAAAGGAAGCGTACCAATTTACTAGATTACTTCCATTTAAAAGATATGATAAACACGTTATTACCTATATAATATTTAATATAAAAGAACTGAATTACAGTTTTTTTTACTTTGTTATGTATAAAAGCATGATAGAAAGGAGAAATTTATTTTTTCTTAATGAAAAAAAGAAAAATGTTTATTCGAAGAATGGAAGAATCTTATGTATTATTTGAAAGAAAGGATATTTTAAAAAAATTTCTAAATATGATATAATATATACGATTAAAAAGGTTGAGGTGTTTATTTCATTTAACTTCAATGATAGATATGTTTATCTCGTTTGGAAAAATAGAATTTGAAGAAAAACATTAAAAAGTATTAAATATATCAAATGGTGAATGTAAGGAGAACATATGAATATAATAGAGTTTAATAAAAAGAATATAGTTAATTATTTAAATAGTAAAGATATTAAAATAGACAATATTGATGAAATATTTAGTAAAATGAAAATAGAAGTAGGAGAAAAACAAAATAGCCCATATGCTTGTATAGATCAAAATGATTCATATAAAATGATTATAAGTGAAGATGTACCAGAAGAAGAAAGATATAAATGGTTAAATCATGAAATGATACATGTTATATCAAATAATCAACCAACCGTTAATGAAGTAAATGTGGGTGGTGTAATAATAGAAGATAAAGAAAAAGATATATGGATTGGTCATAAATTAAATGAAGCTATTACTGAATATATAAATCAGTCTATTATTAATGATAAATATAGTGATTATTATGATAGATACCTTGAAGCACTTGATTATATTATTTCTATTATTGGAGAAGATATTATATTAAAAGCATATTTTACTAATAATTTAAATTTAATTATAGATAGTATTGTTAGTAAAACAAATAAATCAAAAGAGGAAGTATTTAATTTTATTAATTCAATAGATTATTTATATTATGAAGAAGAATATAAGATTAAAATGTAATTTGACTAATGGTAAACTAACACTTTGTGAAACATTAGATAATTTAGGTGTTGTGGTAGATAAAAAATTAGAAGTACAATCCGGAATAGCTAAAAAATATGCTAGAGAAAAATTTTTTTATAAAGAAGGAAATACTATAAATTTGTTGAAAAATATTATTAAAAAAAGACACAACGTCTTTTTTTTATGTTCTAAAATAAGGTGAATGAATGTTAGAAATAAAATGTTGTAATATTGTGATGAAATGATTTTTAAGTCATTAAAAATTAAAGTACACATATTTAAATATAAATATGAATATGGTTAAGTAGGAGGAAATTTCATGAATAATATATCTAAAGACATGATGAGTAAATTAAGTATATTTAAAATAGAGTTAATAATCAATAAAAATTTATTTAATGATGAAGTGATAAGTAAAGATATGTATGAAATTGTTCAAAATAAGTTATTAGAGAAAATTAGAAATATATCAAATCAATTGGAGTTTGCAGCATGATATATACTTTATATGAAATAAGGAATGCACTAGCAGAAGGTAAAACAATTTATGATTTACCTTTAAAAGTAACATTTTATGCAAGAGTTTCAACAGATAAATATGAACAAAAAAATTCTCTAGTAAATCAAATAACATATTACGAAGATTATATAAAAAATAATAGTAATTGGACTTTTATAGAAGGATATATAGATGAAGGAATAAGTGGAACTTCGACTAATAAAAGAGAAGCATTTAAAAAAATGATAAGAGATGCACAAAATAATAAGTTTAATTTAATATTAACTAAAGAAATTTCTAGGTTTGCAAGAGATACATTAGATAGCATTTCTTATACTAGAAAGCTTTTAGAATGTGGTGTTGGTGTATTTTTTCAATATGATCATATTAATACTTTCAATCCAGATTCAGAATTAAGATTAACAATTATGGCAAGTATAGCACAAGAAGAAGTAAGAAAATTAAGTGAAAGAGTTAAATTTGGGCTTCAAAAATCAATTAATGATGGTAAGGTTTTAGGTAATGATTATATTTGGGGATATAAAAAGGATAAATGTAAATTAATTATTGTAGAAGAAGAATCTTCAATAATAAGAAAAATATTTGAAATGTATGTAAATGATCATATAGGAATGAGAACAATAGGAAGAAAACTTGCTGAACAGGGAATATATAATAAAAATGGGAATCCATTTACACAAGGTGTAATAAAATATATATTAACTAATCCTAAATATAAAGGATATTATTGTGGCAATAAGACAAGAGTAATTGATTATCATTCAAAACAGAGAGTTAATATAGATAAAGATGATTGGAAATTATATGAAGATGGTGTAAATGTTCCTCCAATAGTATCTAAAGAGATATGGGACAAGGCTCAAGATATTATTAGTAGCAGAAGTAATAAGATATCAGGAGATAAGAGTGTATATCAAAATAGATATCCATTTAGTGGGAAAATATATTGTATGGAACATAATGTAACATATAGAAGAAAAGTTAATACAAGTAGTGGTATAAAGAAGAAAAAAGTTGTTACATGGCGATGTAGTAACTTTCTTAAATATAATACAAAAGGATGTAGTGGTCCAATTTTATATGATGAAGAATTAAAGAAAATAGTAACTAAAGAAATTTTGAAGTATGTATCAAATGTATCAGTAGTAGATGAATTAATTGAAGAATATAAAAGTATTGAAAATTCAAAAAACTATGAGGTAGAAATAGAACAAAAAGAAAGAAAAATAGAAAGCTTGGAAAAACAAAAAAATAAAATTTTAGAGTTAATTGTAAAAGAATTTATAACAGAGGATGATTTTAAAAAGCAAAGTGATAATATAAAGAAAAGTATAATGAATTTGCAGAGTGAGATAAATGAACTTAAAATTAGAAGTAAAGATATTTCTAATAATTATAACTTTTTGGAACAAATTAGGAAATATGCATTATCAAAATTGAAATACGAAAATATGGATATGGATAGTTTAATATACGAATTTTTGAAAAGAATAGAAGTATATCATACTGATGAAAAGGATACAATTAAGTTAAAAATTATTTTAAATACCGGTAATGATTTCGGTATTAATTTTAAACATAATAAGCATCATTTTAGCACTAATCATACACATGATAAGGGTAGATGTAGAAAGTACATTTGAACCAATAATAGGATCAGAACTTCAATCAAAAGAATTAATAAGTTATCTTACTAAAAATCAAGAAGAAGGTGCTGATAATATTTGGAAAAGTGAAATATTTGGAAGAAGTTTAGATGAGATTGTTCAAGAGGGAATTCAAGCCAAATTATCACTTATGCCAGAAAATTTAAGATATAAACTTCAAAATACTTTGGGTAAAGTTGTTAATAAGGGTTCTAACAATATGATAGCTATAGTTTTATAGCTATTTTTTTCATTTTTTTGTAGACTTAATTCAAATAAAATGTTATTATAATATATATAGAGTAGGAGAGAATAAAATGGAGAACAATGTTGATGTAAAATTTGTTAACGAAAAATTTATTATTAGCTTAGAAAATGGACAAACTAAAGTAGCAACACCAATAACTAGATTACAAATAGAAGGTACAGATACTGAATATTATTATTATTCTATTGATGATGATAATGACCCTGATAAAGTATCAATCCTAGCTTCTAGAATAGTTGTTGAAGATGAAAATGGAAAAAAAGTTGAAACTTTAAAAGATCTAGAAAATGAAGAAGAAAGACAAATAGCTTTCCAATTATTTTCAGAAACTTATAAGATTTTAAAAAATAGAAAAAATAAAGAAGAAAAATAAAAGAGTTAGGAGGTGACTGTTATGAATTCAAATTTGTATTCTACTAAGGATTTAGAAAATTTAAGTGAATTACGTTTGGAACTAGTTAGTGCATTAAAAGAAAGAGAAGAAATAAAAGATAATATTAGTCCTTTAAGAGATGAAAAAAATTCATATAATTCACAAATTGAAGAATGTGAAAAAAGATATGAAGAATTAAATGAAAAAGGTAAGTCTATTTCTTTAGAAGAAGCTGAAGAAATGGCAGACCTCGTAAATAATATAAGAAATTGTAGAATTGAAAAAGCAAAAATAGAAGAAAAAATATTAGAATTTGGTACAAAATTAAAAGAAGCTAATAGTAAAAAGGAAGAAATAGAAAATAAGATTGATGGTTTAAATAATAAAGTTCAAGAAAATTTAGTACAAACAAATAAAAAAGTAAAAGGTGTTGTTAAGGTAAATGGTATTAAAAAACTTTTTGAAAATGCAAAGGTAAATATAGAAAAATGTGCCATTATATCTACTAAGAAAAAATCTGAAATATCTTTAAAAAGAATATTTAATAAAAATGAAGATAAAAAAGTAGAAAATTTATCAACTGAATTAATAGATAAAATAAATAATAGTTCATTTATAACTAAAGTTAGAGAATTAAATGATGCAATAAATTTAGCAAAAGAAGAATTTGAAAAGAGATTAAATGATGAGCTTAAGATAAAAGATATTGAAAAACAATGTGATGAATATGATAAAGAACAGGAAATTTCAGATAATTTAAATGAAGAAACAAAATTAGAATTTATAGAAAAAGATACTCCGATTTCTTTAGATAATAATGAATTAAGCAAAGAATCAACTACTGGTTTAAGGTTATCAACGGATGAAGAGATGGATAAAAAGTTAGAAGAAAGAAATAAAGAAAATTCGTTAAATCTTATGGAAACTAATTTAAAATTAAAAGACAATGATTCTCCTATAATACGTGAAAAACAAGATGCATTAGAAACTGCAAAAAATTATTTAAATAATGAAACAGATGTAAAAATTCAAAATGAAATAAAACAAGAAATAGATGCAAGACAAAAAGAACTTGATGAAGAAGTAAAAAAAGAAAATGATAAATTAAATAACAATGAAATAAAAAATCAAAATCCTTTTACTGTAGATTTAAAAGAAGAAAAATTAGTACCAGATAATCAAATAGGTAATATAAGTGTTAATTTATTTGAAACTAATACTCCAATTGCTCCAAAAGAAGAGTATATAAAACCTACTGTTCAATTTCCTCCAAAAAATAATTTTACAACAGAAAGTGAATTAATTAATAATGTTAATACAGTTGTTAATGAAACAATGAAGGAAAAAAAGGATGATAGTGCAATAGTTGAACAATTTAAAAATAATTTTGAAGAAATTCAAAGAAAAGCATTTGAGAGAGCTAATGCTAAAAGAAATCAAACAAGTACAGCTACTAGAGTTAAATTAAGAGATAGAATAGAACCAACATTCATTGAAAACGGAAGTATAAAACATATTATAGAAGTTGTTAATGGAAAAGTTATGGATGTAAAATCTGAAAAAGATTATTTGGAATTAAAAAAGTTTGCTAATGAACAAATTAAACAAAATGTTTCAAGTAAACAAGAATTACTTGCTGCTCAGCATGCTGTTAATAATATTTTTGAACAAGCAAAAGAAATGCAAACTGGTAAAACTCTTTAAGCAATTTTTGAAAAATTGCTTTTTTTATTGAAAAATAAGGAAAAAAACGAATATTTTTATCTAAAACTATTGCAATATTTTACAAAAAATGTTATTTTATTTATGTAAGCATAGGATGCTTAAAAAACATATAAAAGTCAACGGAGGTAAATTATGACAAAACAAGAATTAGTAGAATTAATGGCTGCAAAATCAGGTTTAACTAAAGCTGATTCAACTCGTGCTTTAGATGCATTCATGAGTGCAGTAGTTGAAACTTTACAAAAAGGAGAAAAAGTTACTTTAACTGGATTTGGTACATTTTCAGTAAGCAAAAGAGCTGCTAGAGATGGTAGAAATCCAAGAACTGGTGAAGTTGTTAAGATTGCTGCTAGAAATAGTGTTTCTTTCAAAGCAGGAAGTAAATTAAAAGAATCAGTTAATAAATAATAAAAAAAACCAGTTAATGGTTTTTTTTATGCTATAATATTTATATAGGGTTTAAATGGATGGTGATATAATTGTTTGAAAGTGCAATAGAAGTACTTAATATAATTGAAAATAATGGATTTAAAGCTTATATTGTTGGTGGTTATGTAAGAGATTTATATATTGGAAGAAAATCTAAAGATATAGATATTAGTACAAATGCAAAGCCAATGGATTTAAATAAGATTTTTAATAATTTAACAATATTAGAAGATTATGGTGCTGTTAAATTAAGTTATAAAGGTTATGTATATGATATAACTACTTTTAGAAAAGATACGTATTATGATGATTCAAATAGAAAAAATATAAAGATTGAATATACAGATAATATTGAAGAAGATATTTTAAGAAGAGATTTTAATATTAATACTTTATATATGGATAAGCATGGTAATATAATTGATATGCTAAATGCAAAGAATGATATAGATAATAAGATAATAAAGGTAAATGGTAATCCATTGGATAAATTAAAAGAAGATCCTCTTAGAATTTTAAGGGCTATAAAATATGCAACAATTTTGAATTTTAATTTGGATAAAAAATTATTATCTGCTATAAAGAAATATAGAAAATTATTATCAAATTTATCTTGTTTTAGAATAAAAGAAGAATTAACACGTATTTTTATGAATTCTAATTGCTGTTATGGGTTTAAACTTATAACTAGTTTAAAAATAGATAAACAACTTAAAATAAAAGGTTTAAATAGTGTTAGATGGTGTTCTGATGTATTAGGTATATGGGCTCAATTAGATTATAGTGAAGATTATAAATTTAGTAATTTAGAAAAAGATACAATTAATAAAATAAGAAAGGTTATATCAAGTAAAAAAATAGATGAATATACTGTTTATAAGTATGGAAACTATATTTCAAGTGTTTGTGCAGAAATATTAAAAATAGATAAAAAGTATGTTAATGATTTATATAATAATCTTAAAATATATGAAAAAAAGGATATTAATATATCTGCAAATAAAATATGTGAAATTTTAAATATAGAACCAAGTTCAACAATAAAAGATATAATGATAGATTTAGAAGAGAAAATAGTGTATAATAAGTTATCAAATGATGAAGAATCTTTAGAAAACTATATTAAAAATAAATATGGAAAGGAATAATATTATGAATAATAAATTAATTGAAAATTTAGTAACGGTAAATAAAAATTTAATAATTCCAGATTATATTATTAAATATTATTCTAAGTTAAATTTAGAAGGCTTAAGTTTCATATTAATGATATATTTTATAAATCAAAAAGAGAATATTACTTTTGATATAAATAAAATATCTAAAGATTTAAATTTAGAACAATCAGTTGTTTTAGGATTGATAAATGAATTAAACGAAAAAAATTATATATCAATTGAAATGATAAAGAAAAATGGTATTATAGAAGAATTCATATCTGTAGAATTATTTTATAATAAAATATGTTCTTTACTAATAGAAAGTAAAGATGAAAACGAAAACAATGATATATATTCAATGTTTGAACAAGAATTTGGTAGGGTATTATCTCCTATGGAATATCAAACTATAAATGGTTGGCTTGAAAATAAAATACCTGTAGATTTGATTACAGCAGCATTAAAAGAATCTGTATTAAGTGGTGTAAATAATCTAAGATATATTGATAAGATATTATTTGAATGGAATAAAAAAGGTTATAAAAAAGTAGAAGATATAAAACAAAAGAAAGATAATAAAGATGATGACTATATAGAAGAAATATTTGATTATGATTGGATAAATGATGATACAAAATAAAAAATTGCTTATTATTAAGCAATTTTTTTATTAATTAACATTAATTGTTCTAGTTATTGATGTAGAAGAACCATTATAATTTATTTTGTAATTTATTTTATAAGTTCCCGCACTTGTAAATGTATATGTTGAATTAAATCCTTCAGATGTTGAAGTTACACCAGTTGAAGGAGATATAGATGTTGAAACATCTGCATCAGATAAATTTATTTGAGCCCCATTACTTGTTATTGTAACATCGTTTGTATCATTATATGTAACAGAACCATCAGTCAAAGTTAAATTGATTGTTCCATTTGATAATACTGCTGTTAATAAGTCTTTTGTTGTTTCATCTTTTTTATTATCAGAAGATGTTCCAGATCCTTTTACATTTATTGATGCACCAGAACTTTGGGTAGATTTATCAATGCTAAAACATGTTTTTACTAAATATGTTACATCATTACTTTGTTTTTTTGTTGTAAATTTAGTATTTGTTGTAAATCCTAATGATGTTGTTCCTGATGATGATTGAGCTAAAACTTCATAACCAAATTCTCCAACACCTGATATGATAGATGATGCTTTACCAGCTGCATCTTTTCCATATAATCCTTTTAAATTTTCTGCAAGACTAGATTGATTATAGTAACTTGATGGAGCAGCTGCTTTCCAAGTTAATACTGTATTGTCTTCACTACTTGATGCTGATAATCCTGTTGGATCAGAAAGACGAGCATATCTTCCTGATGTTTCAGTTGGAACAGTACCTTTTTTGAAATATTCTGTAACTCTCATATCAGCAGGTGTATTTTCACTAGGTAATAAACCAGGATATGTTTCTTTTTCAATTGTTCCTTTTACAACACTACTTGGTACTGCAAAAGTTTTTCCTTTTGTAGATATTCCACTAATTACTTGTCTAAATAATTTACCACGCGCTGAGTAACCATCATTTCCTAAATAATATCCTTTTTCAGTTTGCTCATATCCATACCATAATGATACAGCATATTCTGGGGTATAACCTGTAACCCACATATCATTATTAGCTGATGATGGATAACCATATTTTTTTCTTGTCTCAGTAGAGAAGTTAGAAGTTCCTGTTTTAGCAGCTAATTGAACACCACTAACAGAACCACCAATATTACCATAACTATTAACAGCATATAACAATGCATCAGTTATCATATATGCAGTAGAATCAGACATAGCTTTTACTTTTTTATTTTTAGTACTTACTGTTTTGTTTGTATCAATATATTCAACTTTTGATACTGCATAAGGTTCTGTATAATAACCTCCGTTTGCAAATGCTGCATATGCACCAGCCATTTGTTTTGGACTAGCACCATTAAATGCACCAAGTGCGTGTGCTTCATGAGCAAATCCATTGCTATCAAGTTCTGGTTTAATACCAAGTTTTGTTACAAATTCTACAATCTTAGAATTATCAACAGATTGGAATACTTTTAATGCTGGAATATTTCTTGATGCTGCCATTGCATATTTATAAGTCATTAATCCACCATAACTTCCATCAGCATTTTTAATACTTTCTCCACCAGAATATGTATGTGGTGCATCTAATACTTGTGTTGCTTCACTAGCACCATTATATTCATAAGCAGGACCATAATCAAATAAAGGTTTTGCACATGATCCAATTTGTCTTGTTATATCAGTTGCAAAGTTAAGTTGTCTTTCACCAGTTCTATTTCTACCACCACCAACAGCAACTAAAGCACC
>CAKPEJ010000027.1 GCA_934149325.1 uncultured Bacilli bacterium | reverse complement strand
AACTTATATGTCTTTTTTTATGAAAAAAAGTGTATATAATGTTTTACACATTACACACACTAAAAATTATACAGCCTATAATAAGAGGTAATATGAATTACCTTTTTTCTTTACACTTGAAAACGTAAAATTTCTTGATTTTTACTTGATTTTTGTGCTACAATAACGAATAGTGGAAAGTAGAGGAGAATGTAAAATGGCAGAATATAATGAAAAATCGATTAAGATTTTAGAAGGTCTTGAAGCAGTAAGAAAAAGACCTGGTATGTATATTGGTTCAACTGATAAAAGAGGACTTCATCATTTAGTTTGGGAAATAGTTGATAATTCAATGGATGAAGTTATGAATGGATATGGAAGTAATATTAAAATAACACTTCATTCAGATGGTTCTGTTAGCGTATCTGATGATGGACGTGGTGTTCCAGTTGGAAAACATGAATCAGGAAAAAGTACAGTAGAAGTTATTTATACAGTACTTCATGCTGGAGGTAAATTTGAAGAAGGAAATTATAAGGTATCAGGTGGACTTCATGGTGTTGGTGCATCAGTAGTTAATGCATTATCTAAATGGATGATTGTAACATCAAAAAGAGATGGATTTGAATACGCTATTAGTTTTAAAAATGGTGGAGAACTTGATAGTCCCCTTAAAAAAATAGGTACAACAAATAAAACAGGAACAACAGTTAGATTTATGCCTGATGATACAATTTTCTCTAGTACAAAATTTTCTTATTCTACTATTTGTGAAAGAATGCAAGAATCTGCCTTTTTACTTAAAGCTCTTACAGTTGAAATAATTGATGAAGAAAATAAAAAAGATGTAAAGTATCACTATGAAAATGGAATTATGTCTTTTGCAGAATATATGAATGAAGGAAAAACAACTCTTCATAATGTATTACACTTTTCTGGTGAAAAAGAAAAGATAGAAGCTGAAATAGCACTTCAATATACTGATACTTATAGTGAAAATATAATATCATTTGTCAATAATGTTAAAACTGCAGATGGTGGATCACACGAAGTTGGTTTTAAAACAGCATTAACTAAAGTATTTAATGAATATGCAAGAACCAATGGTTATTTAAAAGCAAAAGATAAAAATCTTGAAGGTTCAGATGTAAGAGAAGGTTTAACTGCTATTATTTCTCTTAGAATTCCAGAAGCTTTACTTCAATTTGAAGGACAAACAAAAGGAAAATTAGGTACACCTCTTGCAAAAACTGTAGTTGAAAATATTGTTACTGAAAAATTACAATTTTATCTTGAGGAAAACAAAGAAGTTGCAGTATCAATTTTAAATAAAGCATTAAAAGGAAAAGCAGCAAGAGAAGCAGCAAGAAAAGCAAGAGAAGCCGCAAGAAAAGAAAAAGGAACTAAAAAAGAAAAAAATATTAGTGATAAACTTGCCCCTGCTCAGAAGAAAGATCCATCTAAGAACGAATTATTTATAGTAGAGGGTGATTCAGCAGGTGGTTCAGCTAAAACAGGAAGAGATAGATCTTATCAAGCAATACTTCCTCTTCGTGGTAAAGTATTAAATACAGAAAAAGCAAAAATAGAAGATGCATATAAAAATGCAGAAATCAATACACTTATTTATACAATAGGTGCAGGAGTAGGTAGTGATTTTGATATAAAAGATTGTAATTATGATAAAGTAATAATAATGACCGATGCCGATGATGATGGTTGTCATATACAAGTATTACTTATTACATTCTTCTATAGATATATGAGACCCCTTATTGAAGAAGGAAAACTTTATATAGCATGTCCACCACTTTATAAAATAAAATTTAATAAAAAAGAAGAAGTATATGCATATACTGATGAAGAATTAAGAGAATTAACTAAAACAAAAAAAGCGGAAGATTTACAAAGATATAAAGGACTTGGTGAAATGGATGCAACCCAATTATGGGAAACAACTATGGATCCTGCTAGTAGAACTTTAATTAGAGTTAATATAACAGATGCAGCACTTGCAGAAAAAAGAGTTTCTGTACTTATGGGAGATAGCGTTGAACCTAGAAAAATATGGATAGAAGAAAACGTTAATTTCTCATTAGAAGACGATTTTAAAATTAATTAGGAGGTGAATTATTTATGAAAAGTATTGTAGAAAAAATTAGTGAATACTCACTTGAAGAAATAATGGGTGACAGATTTGGAAGATATTGTAAAGAAATAATTCAAGATAGAGCACTTCCTGATGTAAGAGATGGTTTAAAACCTGTTCAAAGAAGAATTTTATATGGTATGTATAAAGGAAAAAATACATATGATAAAAAATATCGTAAGAGTGCAAAAGCTGTTGGAGATATAATGGGTAATTATCATCCACATGGAGATTCAAGTATATATGATGCTATGGTTCGTATGAGTCAAGATTGGAAAATGATGACTCCATATATTGACATGCATGGTAATAATGGTTCTATGGATGGTGATTCTGCAGCCGCAATGCGTTATACAGAAGCAAGACTTTCTAAAATAGCTGGAGAACTTTTAAAAGATATAGATAAAGATACTGTTAATATGGCTCCAAACTATGATGATACTTTATTAGAACCAACAGTACTTCCATGTAAATTTCCTAACTTACTTGTTAACGGTTCAACAGGAATAAGTGCCGGTTATGCAACTAACATACCTACACATAATTTAAGTGAAGTAATAGATGGTACTATAATGAGAATAGATAAACCAAATTGTACCTTAGATGATATAATGACTGTTATAAAAGGTCCTGATTTTCCAACAGGTGGTATAGCTTGTGGTAAAAAACAAATGAGAGAAGCATTTGAAACAGGTAAGGGCAAGATAATTGTTAAATGTAAATATGAAGTTGTAAAAGAAAAAGGTAAAGAACAAATAATAATTACAGAGATACCATACGAAGTTAATAAAGCAATGCTTGTTAAAAAAATGAATGATATTAGAATTGAGAAAAAAATAGATGGTATTTTAGATGTAAGAGATGAAACAGCAAGAGGAGATCTTAGAATTGTAATAGATTTAAAGAAAGATGCCAATAAAGATTTAATAATAAATTATTTACTTAAAAATACTGATATGCAAATATCATATAGTTATAATATGGTCGCAATAGTTAATAGAAGACCTAAACTTGTTGGTATTTTAGAAATATTAGATGCATATATAGCTCATGAAAAAGATGTTATTACAAGAAGAAGTAGATTTGATTTAGATCATGCAAAAGCAAGATATCATATAGTTGAAGGATTAATGAAAGCAATATCTATACTTGATGAAGTTATAAAAACTATTAGAGCAAGTAAAAATAGAGCTGATGCTACAGAGAATTTAATGAAAGAGTATGATTTTACTTTTGAACAGGCAGATGCAATTGTTAAGTTACAATTATATAGATTAACTAATACAGATATTGTAGAACTTCAAACAGAAATGGATAATTTAACTAAGATAATGGAATTTTTAAATGCAATATTAGGTGATGAGAAAAAATTGTTAAAACAAATTAAAAAAGAACTACTTGAAATAAAAAAGGAATACGGAACTGAGAGAAGAACTCAAATAATGGATGAAGTTGTAGAAATAAAAATAGATGCAACTGATATGATAACTAAAGAAGATGTAATAGTTGTAATTACAAAAGAAGGATATGTAAAAAGAGTATCAAATAGAAGTTATCAAGCAAGTAATGATGAAACATCACTTAAGGAAAATGATTATATTTTAGGATTATATGAACTTAATACACTTGATACATTATTAATATTTACTGATATGGGTAATTATTTATATGTGCCAGTACATTCACTTCCAGATATGAAATGGAAAGATCTAGGAAAACACATAAGTAATATTATTTCTTTAAAAGAAAATGAAAAAATTATTGAATGTATACCAGTTACTAATTTTGATAATGGTGACATTGTAACAATATTTACAAAGAATGGTATGATAAAAAGAACAAATATTTCAGAATTTAAACTTCAAAGATATTCAAAAGAAGTAACATGCATAAAATTAAAAGATGATGATATGGTTGTTAATGTAACAAAAGAAAAAAATAAGGAAGTACTTATTTCTACACATAATGGTTATGGATTATGGTATGATGTTTCAGAAGTTGGTGTTGTAGGTATAAAAGCATCTGGAGTAAAGGCAATTAATTTAAAAGATGATTATGTTGTATCAGGTACATTGTTTAGTTTAAATGATGAGTATGTAGCAGTATTTACAGATAAAGGAACTTCAAAGAGAGTTAAAATAGAAGAAATGGAAAAATCATCAAGAGCAAGAAGAGGCTTATTACTTATAAGAGAAGTAAAGACAAATCCATATAAGGTTATAAAAACATTTGTTACTAATAATAAAAAGAATTTCGGATTATTAACATCTTCAGAAATAAACGAAATAAAACCTACTGAAATTCCTATTAATGATAGATATTCTACAGGTTCAACAATATCTAAAAGAAAAGTATTAGATGTATTTGAAAAAAAAGATTTAATATTAAAAAAGGATTTAGAAGATGATGAAGAAATTGAAGTTTTAGAAAGTGCACCTAAAAGTGATGTTTCTCTAAAAGAAATAGATGATAAAATAATGACTATAGATGATTTTTTAGATGATTTTAAAATTTAAAATCATCTTTTTTTTGTAATAAAAAAAATCACTATTTGTGATTTATATTCTTATTTTTACAATAATTAAGGAAAAATTCATTAATTATTCTTGCTTCTTCATCATCATAAATACCTAGATTAAAAATTTTATTATCTTTATATTTTATATAAATATTATTATCTGGTCCTGAATTAGTTTTTAAATAAGAAAAATTATAATATAAAATATCTTTTGGTTTAATTATATCTGGATCACTTTTTCCATATCTTTTATATAGATAAATTTTATCATCTTCAACTTTTATTACATCTTTTCTTTGTAATAATGAATCTAAAACAAGTATAAAAAATATTATTAATAGTAAAGGTATAATTATAACTATACCACTTATATCTATATTTTTTATTCCAAATATTCCAATTATTAAAAGTACTAACATTACTACCGAATATAATCTTATAGTTTTAAATTTATTATTAGTTACAATTATATTATTCTTATCTAAAATTTTTATATTGAAATTCATAATAATTCTCCTAGCAATTTCTATAGTTATAGTATCACAAAATAATATGTTTATCAATTGTAAAATATGATTATATTTTTTTAAATGCAAATATGATAAAAGAAAAACTTAATTGTGATATATTAGAATTGAAACCTAAAATTGCGTTTTCTAGCGACTATCAATCCGTTGTGGATAAATATCAAAATAATGAAAAAGAAAAAAGTACAGTAGAAATAGAAGATATTAATATAGATTTTGATAACTATGATGAAATAATTATTGGAAGTCCTGTGTGGTGGTATTCTGTAACTCCTGTTATAAGAAGTTTCTTAAAAGAGAATAATTTAGAAGGAAAAACTATAATACCATTTGCGACAAATGCAGGATGGCTTGGTAGAACATTTAAAGAGATAAAAGAATTATGTGAAAATTCTAATGTAATAAATGAAATGAATATTGAATTTGAAAGTTATTCAGATAACTTAGTAACTTCAATTGACGAAATAAACAATTGGATAGATAGATTTTAATGATTAGACTTATAATATAAACAACAAAAAAATTTATTCATAATATATTTTAGAAATGAGGTAATACTATGGATGAAAAGATAAAATATATTATGGAGAGTAATGAGATAAAAAATAAACTTTGTAAAATGGGAATTTGTCCTATGGTAGGTCCAACAGGTCCTAAGGGTGATAGAGGACTTAATGGTGAAAAAGGAGAAAAGGGAGATATTGGTCCAATGGGTCCAAGAGGAGAAAGTGGTGCTGCTACTATAGGAATAGGTGAAATAGAAACAGTTGATTCATCATCTTTAGCAGAAATCACAAATATTGGAACAAATCAAGATGTTATTTTGAATTTTAAAATACCAAAAGGAGAAAAGGGAGAAAAAGGAGATCAGGGTGAAAAAGGTGATACTGGTCCAAGAGGTTTACCTGGAGAAATTGGTATTAGTGAGGTAATAACAATAGATGGAACAGAAACTTTAGAACCTGATGAACCTGCAGAAGTTCAAGATGATTTTGATAGAAATATTCATCATTTAACATTTTATATACCAAAAGGAGAAAAAGGAGAAAAGGGAGAACAAGGAGAAGTAGGTCCAACAGGACCACAAGGTTCTTTAGGACCAACATCATATGATGTAATTGCTTTTGTTAGTTATCCAAATACAACAGTTGCTGGAATTGCACTTACAGGTGCTTCAAGAATAATTCCAGGTAATACAAATAAAATCGTTATGTCAGGTAGTAACGGTATAAAAATTAATAAAAGCGGCTTATATGAAATTACTGTTTGTGGTAGAATTTCTGGTGTTACTAATGACATAGGTGCAGCTTTTTATCTTATAAAAAGTGAGACTTCTGAAGTATTAACAGATATGTCATTTATATTAGAAAAAGGTAATACAGAAGATATGGATTTTTCTGAAATATCATTTGTTGATATAACAGCTCCAGCAACACTTCAAATAAAAACGGAAATAAAAGGTGATGCAGCAACTAGTAACATAGAATTTTCTAGTATAAATGTATTAATAAAAGGTTATAGTGTTTAATTATTTATAGGACAAAAGTCCTATTTTTTTGTATAATATAAATAGGTGAAGTAATTATGATATTGAATGTAAGTGGTAGAACTGATATAGTTGCATTTTATTCTGATTGGTTTATGAATAGAATAAAAGAGGGATTTGTAGATGTAAGAAATCCATTTAATCCAAAAATTGTTAGTAGAATTTATTTTGAAGATGTAGACTTAATTCTTTTTTGTACTAAAAATCCAATACCAATTTTAGATAAAATAGAAAAAATAAATAAACCAATATTGTTTCATGTAACACTGACACCTTATAGAAAAGATATTGAAGTAAATGTACCACCTAAAGGAAAAATAATAGAAGCTATAAAAAAGTTATCAACTATAATTGGTAAAGATAATATATATGTTAGATATGATCCAATATTTATTAGTGATGAATATACTTTAGATTACCATATAAAAAATTTTGATAAGTTATGTACTTTATTAAATGGATATGTAAAAACTATAATTGTTTCATTTATAGATGATTATAAAAATGTTAGAAAAAATATGAAAAGTATAAGATATAGAAATTTTACTGAAAATGATTATAAGATGATTGGTGAAAGTTTTAGCTTAAGTGCAAAAAAGAATAATATGACTGTTCAAACTTGTTTTGAAGAAAGAAATTTGACTGAATATGGATTTAAAAAAGGAGAGTGTTTATCTCATACACTAGCATTTAAATTAACCGGTAAAACTAATTTTAAATCATGGACTGCAAGAAAAGGTGGTAATTGCAAGTGCGTTCAAATGGTTGATATAGGTGCATATAATACTTGTTCACATTTTTGTAAGTATTGTTATGCTAATTATGATGAAAAAAAAGTAAAAGAAAATGTAAACAAGCATGATAAAAACTCATCTTTATTAATTGGCAAATTAGAAGATGGTGATATTATAAAGAGAAGGTATAATTAAAAATTTGACAATTTACGCACATTTTATTAAAATATTCACTTATAAAAAGAGGGGATATATTTATGTTTGTTGAAAATAAAGAAATGTTTCATTTTAATAATTCAGAAAAAAGAAAAGATATATGGAAAGTTGGAAATCAAATTGATACTACCAAAAATTATGTAGCAGATTTTTGGAATGGTGGAATGAATTTTTCTGGTAAAGTTAATGTTGATAATGGTGAAATGCTTCCGTTTTTTAATGTAATTAACGGATATTTAGAAAAAGATCAAGATAAAGAAACATATATTAAATTACTTGAAGAAACTAGTAGATTATTAAAATGTTATTCAATGCTCCAAAGAGAATTAATTTTAGAAGAAGTTAGAAAAAGATTTTATCCACAAATACAAAGCAGAAAAAATGCATTATATTTATGTGATTATAATCAAATTGAATATTGGAAAGATAAATTAACTATGCCTGGTAAAAATATTGATTTGTTTAAGGTTGAGGTTACAGGTGAATTATTTAAATCAAGTGATATATTATTACCAGATAATAGTGAAAGTATAAATACAATGTTTGAACAGGCTAAAAAATACTGGGAAGCAGATCTAACTAATATTTCGGATGAAGAAACAGAATATTTATTTAATGGTAAAGTGAAAATATTAGAAAAAATATGAAAAGTATAAGGTATAGAATTTTTACTGAAAATGATTGATGATGATATTGTAAAGAGAAGGTATAATTAATTATTTGAAGAAAGCAATAAAGTATGATATTATGAAGTTGAGTTAAAGAAATTTCTGAAGTAAGTTTGGTTTAAATCAGATGTTTTAGAGAAACATAATAAAAGAATAGGAGACAAAAGATGAATAATTTTAATGAAAAAATAGAAAGAAAACAAGATAGATTTGTTAAAGTTAAATTAAATTATATGTCTGCTGTGGGTCCAAAAACAGAACCAGTTAGTAGGGTTCCAGTTAGTAGTTCAAAATTAGAGGAATTAGATAGAAGTATTCATGAAAAATGTAGACAAAATCATTTAAATGCTCACAATTTAGAAAATGATGAAATTTATTATTCTAGTGCCTCATTAGAAAAAAGCCCAATGTTAGTAAAAAGAAAGAATTGATTCTTTTGTTTATCATCTTTGAAAAATAAAGTATAGATTATGATTGTGATGGTATTGAAAAAAATAAAAAAATATGATATTATGAGTATAGATGAAGGAAACTTCATAAAATAAAAAAGGATACGTTTGATTGGGTGAATCAAATGTAATCCCTTTTGTGGATGGCATCTGAAATAAGCATAGCTTAGATCAGATGTTTTTAATTACTTTAGTAATAATAAAATTATTATAATAAGTAATAGTAATATTATGATAAATTGGGCATTTTCTCTTTTTGTCATAGTATCACCACCTTCCGTAAGCCCCCTTATAGGATTACAAAAGGTAAAACATCTGATATTTCAAACGTATCCAAATTGATTATAACAAACAAATGTTTAGTTTACAATATAAAATTAACAAAAAATAAAATTATATGGAGTATACATGTTATGTTTGAAAAGCATATTTTTACAAAAAAAAAAAATAATAAATTTTATTAAAACGGATTTTAAAATAAAAATTCACGAAAGTATAAAAAATATGGTTGACAAAAGGAAAATATTGAGTATAATTTGTATACAAGTGAGGGGATATAAGTATTAATTACGAGCTATCCCGGGTGAAGAGCCTACACAAGAACTTGGAGTCACGAATAATATTTGTTCGTGGCTTTTTTATATCTTACACGGACAACAGGAAAGGGGGAGAATATAATGAATAGATATAAAAAGATGGACCTATCTGATTATCTTAAGCATGATATAGTTTTAAAAAATTATCACTGTTTTAACTATAATTTAGAAATGTTATATAATAGAGCGTTACAAGATAATATTGAATTACAATATAATAAGAAAAATCTTTTAGAATATATTAAAGATGAAAAAGAATTATTACTTAGACATGAAGATAGAAATGAAAAAATGAAAAGTTTTGAAAAGAAAAATAATCGATTGATGTTAAAAAAAGGTTTATTTAAAATATTATTATTTCTATCATTATATTCTTGTTATGTTGCCGGTAAAAATATGAAAATTCAAGAAGAAAGTAATGTTGCTAATACGTATTTAATGTTGAGAAATTTAGTGCAAGATTCAAATGATGACGAAATTTTAGAAATTAATACTGAATTATTAAATTATATTAATGAGTATAGTAATCCAGGAGATAATAAATTCTTTTATAATTCAAATTTCATTTATAGATTAAGTGATAATGTTCAAATATCTGATTGTGTATCATTTGATATAGTGATGGATAAATTAGATTATGAGTTAATAGAAATAGATGATATTATTTATTCAAATAAAGGAAATATGAATAAAATAACATTTTGTATAAATGGGGAACAATTCACAAAATATATATCACAAGAATTTGAATCAAATGAAGATATTAAAGATTATTTAACAAAATTATACAAATGTAAAAAAGAAGATATAACATGTATTAAAAGTGAAATTACTAAAGTAAGGGGTATTGAAGAAATACCTACAATAAAAAAATCAAAAAAAGATGGTAATATTTTGTTGGAGGAACCATCAAAAATAAAACAAAAGGTTTTAAAAAGTTATTTTTAGGAAAGAAGGTAAAGAAATGGTAAAGTTATCAAATATTTCTACTGATTATGTATTGTATGGTTCAGAAAGAAGATTTATAAATTTAGCAAGAGAAAATAATTGCTATAGTGTTGAAGATTTAATATCTTTAACTAAATTATATTCTAAATATAATTGGAATGTAGTTAATAAAAGAATTGATGAATTAAAATTAATTATTGACAAAAATAATATAAAAGGTATTGAGCCAGAAACATATGAATATGAAGATAATGGAATTGAATTAGTTGATAAATTAAATAAAGGAGATGTATTACTATTAGATAATCCTACACTTGAACTTCAAACTAAGTTTAGAGGATTAAGAACATATTCGATTGATGAAATAAAGCATAATTTGAAATTAACAGATCAATTCGGTAGAAATGTAATAGGAAGAATCAGAAATATTGG
>CAKPEJ010000026.1 GCA_934149325.1 uncultured Bacilli bacterium | reverse complement strand
GAAAAAAGAAGAGATGTATTAAAAGAAATCTCGAAAGGGGATATTGTTATGGAAGAAGTATATAGAAAGTTAGATGAGTTATCAGGAGAAGTAGAACTATCACTATTATATGATAAAGAAGAAAGAGATAAAAAAACAAAAGAATTAGAACTAGAATATATGAAAGAAAAAGGAATAAGTCTAGGATTAAGTCAAGGTATTGAAGAGGGAATAAATAGTGAAAAAATTAAAACAGCTCAAAATTTAATATCAATGAATATGAAAGTAGAAGATATAAGTAAGGCAACCGGTTTAAAAATAGAAGAAATAAATAATTTAAAGGAAAATATATAATTATATTAAAGGATTTTCTACATCTGAAGGGGTAAGTGATTGCTCCTTTTTATTTAGATATGAAACATACAAAATAATTAATGATCCAATCAATGTTAATACATTGGTAGAAAAAAGTAATCCACTTTTATATTTCCCCATAGTATTATCATCTTCATTATCAAAATTTTTATATCCAACATAAAAAGATATTAATACAGCAGCTAATATAACAATTCTATTATAAAATGATATGTTTAATGCTTGCTTTGTTGTAAAATAACCTTTTTTCTTTTCATTTCTATTTTTTTCATCAAATGTTATTGTAAGAGATACTAAAGATGATAGTATAAATACAATTGATGATATTAGTTGTAAGTTAAGTAAATTATTATTTTTGTTTTTAGTATTGTTCATATTAAATTATATTCTTATAAAAATATAAGTTGTAATTTTTATTTTCATGTAGTAAAATATTAACAGTTAAAAGGAGTGAAAATATGGGAAGAGCATATGAAGTTAGAAAAGCAGCTATCCAAAAAAATGGAGCTGTAAAAGCAAAACTATATTCTAATTTTGCAAAAGAAATATATTTAGCAGCAAAAAATGGTGGGACTAATATAGATACTAATGCACACTTAAAAAGTTTAGTTGAAAAAGCAAAAAAGAGTCAAGTTCCAAGTGATATAATTAATAGGGCTATTGATAAAGTAAATAATGGTGCAGATGAAAGTTATACATCTTGTAGATATGAAGGCTTTGGACCAGGAGCTAGTACAGTTATTGTTGATTGTCTTACAGATAATGTTAATAGAACTGTTGGTCTTGTTAGAACAGCATTTACTAAGACAAAGGGAAAACTTGGAGTAGAAAACTCAGTGTCACATTCATATGAAAATTTAGCAATAGTAGGATTTAAAGATTTAAGTGAAGAAGAAGCATTTGAAATATTAATGAATGATGATATAGATGTTAAAGATATAGAAACAGATAATGATTTAGTAATTGTTTATGGTGATGCGAAAGACTTATACAAAATAAAAACATCACTAAAAAATGCAAAACCAGAACTTGAATTTGAAATTGACGAAATAAGCATGTTACCTTTTGAAAAAATAACTTTAGAAGGTGATGATTTAGAAATGTTTAATAAATTACTTACAATGCTTGATGATGTTGAAGATGTTCAAAATGTATATCATAATGTAAATTTATAATTATTTAAAAAAGTATATTATATGTAAAGTTACTCTTTTGGTAACTTTTTTTCTCGACAATTTTTTTTGGGAGTGATATGATTAAGTCATAATAGGAGGAAAAATATGGAAAATAATAAAAATAATAAGGGTTTAATAGTTTTGGTTATATTTCTAATAGTCATTATAATAGGATTATCAGGATTTATTGTTTATGATAAAACAAATAATAAAACTGATAAAAAAGAAAGTACAACAAAAATTAATGTAGAAAAAGATAATAAAGCTACTACAGAAAATACAAAATATGTTATTTCAAATGTTAAAGGAAATTATGTCTACAATAATGGAAAAGATACATCTGATGCTAATTATGAAAAATATGAATTAATATTATTAGACAATGGATTATTTGTATATACATTATCTAATGTTTCTAATAATACAATTATTGGTAATTATTATATAGATAATAATAATGTGGTTTTAAATTACTTATATGCTAGTGGAGTAATTGGAGGACCTTCTTTATTAACTATATCAGGATCAAGAAAACTAAATATTAATGGTGATAGTTTAATTGATAATAATACAAGTATTGGTGATGAATATATTTATTTTGTATCTGGTGGAGAAAAATCAACTAATGTTAAGAATATTACTTTAACAAAATCTAATGAAACACCATCATATACATCAGAAACTTTATCAACATATATATCATCTAAAGATACATCATTACTTAATAGTTCATCACCAAGACCATAATAGTAAAATATATTAAATGAAGAAAATAAAATTTCTTCATTTTTTTAAATTTAGGCATTTTTTTATTATTTATGTTATACTATTTTTAGTAGTGGGGATTATTATGAAAAAAAGAAAAAGAAAATTAAATTATTTTAATATATTTAAATTAATAATATTAATTGTATTAATTATTACTTCTATTAATTTAATTAAAAATATATCTTTTAATAAAAAAATATATAATGATATTAAAGGAGATAATTTAACAATTAATATAAATAAAAAATATTTAAAATTAAATAATAAAAATTTGGAATATATTAAAAAAAGTAATGTTAAAGTAAAAATAAAAGAAAAAAATATAAGTTATATTATAGATAATTCGAAATTAAAAAAGAAAAATTATATAAAAATTGATTCATACAGTAAAAGAATTAATAAAAAAGATTTTAATAATTCAAAAGGGTACTTTATTTTAATAAATGAAAATATTAAAGACGGTGAAATAGTAAATGTAAAATTACCTAAATATTTAATAAAAAATGGATATGTTGATGTATATGGTGTAAAAAATAATAAATATAAAATAATTAAACAAAAAGAAAAAATTAAAAATAGTAGAGTTATATTTAATATTGATACAAAATATGATTCATATTGTTTTGTTTATGTAAAATTAAAAGATATTATAGTTTCTAATAAAATATCGATTACAAAAGGACAAAATATAAATTTAGATATAAAGATTTCTCCAAAGAATTCAACTGAAAAGGAAATTTTGTTTAAAAATGTAAATAGAAGATATATTGATATAAAAAACAATTATATAAGTGCAAAAAGAAAGGGTAAAACTTCATTTTTAATTATTAATAAAAAGGAAAATATAAAGAAAAAAGTACATGTTAATATTAAACAAAAAAAATATAGTGTAACTGTGAAAGATGGAATTAGTTATATTGATGGAATTATGTTAGTTAATAAAACATATCCTCTTCCAAAAGATTATAATCCTGGAAAAATAAATGATGATGCTTTAAATGCATTTTATAAAATGCAATCAGCAGCTCTTATAGACAATATAAATTTATGGATAGCATCAGGTTTTAGATCATACGATACACAAAATGAACTTTATAATAAATATGTTTCAGAAGTTGGGAAAGAAAAAGCCGACACTTTTTCAGCTAGAGCTGGATTTTCAGAGCATCAAACAGGATATGCAATGGATTTAAATATTGTTGATTCATCATTTGAAGGTACTAAAGAAGCAAAATGGATAGAAGCAAATTGTTATAAATATGGTTTTATTATTAGATATCCAAAAGATAAACAAAATATAACAGGATATAAGTATGAACCATGGCATGTAAGATATTTAGGTAATGAAAAAGCTAAAATAATATATGATAGCAAACTTACTTTAGAAGAATATTATGGACTTGATTCAAAATATAAAGTTGACTAAATATTCTAATTATGATAATTTATTTTTGTGTAAATTATTATAATTAGGTGATGAATATGAAAAATTTAAAAGAATTAAAACCACTATGGAACTTAGTAAAAAAAGAAAAATTTAAAATTATAATTGCAAGTATCTTAATATTTTTATGTGGACTATGTGAAATATTTACAGGATATTTAAATGGGGCAGCATTAGATGAAATAACTAAATTAAATGTAGTTAATTCTCTTATTTATTTAGGTATATATTTTTGTATAGGAATAATAGCAAATAGTCTATTATCAGTAAAAGCAAGTGTAATGTTTCAGAAAATAGAAAATGTTATAATAAGAAAATTAAGTTTCTTTACATATAAAAAATCACTTGATTTACCTGCATATGCTTATGAAAAGACATCATCAGGAGAAATAATTAATAGAATTACTAATGATACAGATGTTATTAGTTCTTCATTTGAGCAATTGGTTTATATATTTTCATCATTGGTAGGTTCTATTATAATTTTGATTTATATATTTTTTAATTCATGGATAATAGGAGTAGAAATTATAATTTTTATTATTATATTATTTTTTATAATAAGAAAATATAATCCTCTTTTAAAAAATTATCATAAAGAAATAAGAGAAGAAAATGATAAATTTACATCTATGGTTACTGAATCAATTAGAGGTGTAAGAGAAATAAAAACTTTAGGTATTAAAAATAATGTAATAAAAGATGTAAAAGAAATTATAAAATATATTTATAACAAAGAAATAGATGAAACTAATATATGGGAAAAGTTCACTATGTTAACAAGAATTTTAAAAACATCTTTAGAGGTATTAGTTTTTTCAAGTTGTGTAATTTTAGTTTATTATAAACAAGTTTCACTTACATTTTTCGTTGCTATGACTTATTATATATATAGATATATGTATTTAATAGAAAATATAAATGGTCTTACACAAACATACCAAAAAGTAATAGTATCGTTATCAAGGGTTAATGATATTTTAGGTAATAGATTATATGAAGATGAAAAATTTGGTAATAAAATTCTAAAAAAAGTTAAAGGAGTTATTGAATTTAAAAATGTTAGTTTTTCATACCCTAATGAAGATATTATATTAAATAATTTTAATTTAAAATTAGAACCTAATAAAAAAATTGCAATAGTTGGAAAATCAGGACAAGGTAAAACAACACTATTTAATTTATTAACAAGAGTATTTGATGCAAATTCTGGAGAAATATTAATTGATGGTATAAATATAAAAGATTTAACAGAAGAATCTTTGAGAAAAAATATTTCTATAATTAGACAAGAACCTTTTATATTTAATAGAAGCATAAAAGATAATTTTAAACTTATTAATAGTAAAATAAGTCTTTCTAAAATAAAGCAATACTCTAAAATTGCTTATTTAGATGATTATATTGAATCATTACCTAATAAATATGATACTATCATGGGTGAAGGTGGAGTTAATTTATCAGGAGGACAAAAACAAAGATTATCAATAGCAAGAGCTCTTGCAAAAGAAAGTAAAATAGTACTTTTTGATGAAGCAACAAGTGCACTTGATAATAACTCTCAAGAATATATAAAAAAGGCAATTGATAATTTAATAAAAGATCATACAGTTGTAATTATTGCTCATAGATTATCAACAATTATTGATTCTGATATTATTTACGTAGTAAATGATGGTAAGATAGTCGCAAGTGGTAAACATAATGAACTTCTTTTATCAAATAAAATTTATAGAAATTTATATGAAAATGAAGATGAAATTTCTGAATAGATAAAGTAAAATCTATTCTTTTTTATTATTAAAAATATTGACAAGCAATTAAAGATAGTAATAAAATAGATATGTTTAAGGAGTGAAAAAATGGGAAAAGTTTATATTTTTGGACATCAAAGTCCAGATACTGATGCTGTTACAGCAGCAATAAATTTATCATATTTAAAAAATCAATTAGGAATGGATACAGAACCAAGAGTACTTGGACATGTTAATAAGGAAACAAAATTTGCTTTAAATTATTTTGGCGTTAAAGAACCAGCATATTTAAATGATGTAAAATTACAATTAAAAGATGTTGAATATTTAAAAGGTGTATATATAAATAAAGATAGTTCAATTTATAGTGTATATAATTATTTGATGGAAAAAGGTATAACAGGTACACCTATAGTTGAAGATAATAATAAATATGTAGGTATTGTAACTATAAAAGATATAGCAAAACAAATAATTAATGGAAATGTAAGTAGTTTAGATGCTAAATATGATAATATTTTATCTGTTTTAGAAGGCGAAGAAGTACTAAAATTTGATGATGAAATAAAAGGTAATTTACTTGTAGCATCATATAAAAGTACTACATTTTTAAATAATGTAAATTTAACAGAAGATAATATATTAATAGTAGGTGATAGACATAGTATTATTGAAAATGCTGTTAATAAAAAGGTAAAACTTTTAATAGTAACAGGTAATGGAGATATTAAAGATGAACATTTAAATATAGCTAAAGAAAATAAAGTTAATATAATTAGAACTAAAAAAGATTCATTTAATACTTCTAAATTAATAGGATTATGTAGTTCAGTCAAATCAATTATAAAAGAAGATAATTCTAAAGTATTTAAGGAAAACGATTATTATGATGAATTTATAGCAGCATCTAAAAAGATGAAACATAATAACTATCCAATATTAAATAACAATAATGAATGTTTAGGATTAATTAGAATCACTGAAATTGCTAAAAAGAATAATAAAGAAGTAATTTTAGTTGATCATCAAGAAAAGGAACAAAGTGTTATAGGATTAGATGAAGCAAGTATACTTGAAATCGTCGATCATCATAAAATTGGTAATATTAATACAAATAATCCAATTAATTTCAGAAATATGACTGTAGGATCAACAAATACAATTCTTTACTTTATGTATGAAGAAAGTAATGTAGAAATTCCAAAACATATTGCTGGTTTGATGCTTTCTGGAATACTTTCTGATACATTATGCCTTCAAAGTCCTACAACTACTGATTTAGATAGAAAAGTAGTAGAAAACTTATCTAAAATCGCAGAAGTAGATTATGAAAAATATGCTTTTGAAATGTTTAAAGCTGGAACTTCATTAGAAGGATTAACAAAAGAAGAAGTTATAAAAAGTGATTTCAAATCATTCCCTATAAATGATGAAAAAATCGCAATAGGTCAAGTATTTACTCTAGATGTTGATAGAATATTTTCTTCTTTAGATTCTTATATAGAAACATTAGAAGAAATAAATAAAAGAGATGGATTTAAATTTATTATAATATGTATTACAGATATATTAAAAAATGGTTCATATATTATTTATACAGAAAATGCTAAAAAAGTATTAGAATCTATTTATAATGTAGAAGATATAAAACAAGGATATTTTGCTGATGGATTAGTTTCAAGAAAGAAACAAATTTTACCAGCAGTACTTGACGAATTAAATATGTAAAGTTACTTTAAAAGTAACTTTTTTTTGTTTTTTCATGTTATTATAGACTTGTAATAGGGAGAGAGTAAACATGGAAAATAATAAAAAAAGTGTAGTAAAGATAATAGTTATAACAGTATTATCAATATTAGTATTAGGACTAATTTTAGGTGTTGTTGGTTATATGATTTTAAACAAGTTTGATGATGAGTATAAAGAAGAGAAAACCCTAAAATTCTATTCAAAAGAACATGATAAGTATAAATATATAACAGATGAAAGTAGTGATTCTGTTTATTTAGGAAGTTATAAATGTACTTATGATTGTCATTATGTAGAAAAAGAAAATAAATATTCAACAGTTGATTTTAATATGTTAGAAGGTGCATATAAATATAATACTGTTTTGTTATATGATGGAGAATATATTTTATACAATTATAAAACAAAAAAAGCAAGCAAAACAGGAATAGTAGAAAATTATGAAGATGAAATTCATTTGTTAGATTCATATAAGAATAATAAAACATATGATAAAGGTCTTTTAGGATTAATAGTTAATAATAATAGATATTATTCTATGAATTATAAGAAACTTATAAAAATAGATGATGCAACTTTTATTAATTATATAGAAGAGCTTGAAAATTATGGTAATTATGGAAAATATATTTTAGTTTATACTGATGAAAATTATAGTGATGGGTATATATTAGATATATTAACAAACAAAAAATCATCATTGTATTTAACAGATGAAAAATATGATGAATCTAATTTTACAGATGATAAAATTCTTGCAAAGTATGAAACAGATAAACTAGAACCTGTAAATGTTCCAGAAAATTATGTTTATGATGGAAGTATGTATATAATTATTTATAAAAATAATTATATGCAGATGTATTTTGGTGGTGGCGGTGTTTTAACTGAATATACAAGAGGAAAATATATTATAAGCAATAATAAATTCACATATAGTAGAATGTATCAGTTAGATAGTGATGAATGGAATAATTTAAAAGTAAGTAATAATTTTGGTTTATCAGAAAATGAAATTTTTGATATAAATCCAGATAATACATTATCATCTTCATTTTTTAGTGAAGGATCTGATTTAATATTTAAACCAACTTTAAAACAAACATATTCAGTTTCTAATTTTCAATTAAAATAAATTTAAATGATATTATAATTTTGTAATAGGGAGAGAGTAAATATGGAAAATAGTGAAGTAAAAGAAAAAAAGAAAAATAGTAAAAATAAGATGTTAATTGTTTTGTTAATGTTAATAATGTTTTTAATCATAGTACTTGGGATGATTATATTTGTAAATGTTTATAGTACTAAAAAATATCAAAATATAGAAAAAAGTATGGAGTTAAATGTTGAAAATTATATAACTCTAAAAAAATATAATTTAGATACAAAAGATAAATCTATTATTACATTAAAAGAAATGAAAAAATATCATCTTGTTTCTGAGAATAAATGTGATGGTTATGTAGTTATGTCATATAGCAAAGATGATAATGATTTTATTAAAAATGCTTACATAAAATGTGGCAAATATAAAACAAAGGGATATAAAGAAAAAAAAGCTAAAAAGAATGTTATAAATTTAAAATTAGATTTAGATAGTGATGAAAAACTAAAAAAATTAGATTTATATTATGATGAAAAAAATAAACATGTGGTAACAAGTTCTCAAAAAACTTCTTATTCTGGACGATATGATTGTAAATATTTGGGGCAATATGATTGTAAAACATCGAAATGTAAATATATTAAGAGAACAGAAAATGTGGATATTTATGGCGATTTATATTCTGATAGTGGATATAACATGGTTTTACTTTATGATGATGAATATATTTTATATAATTATGAAACAAAAGAAATATATAAAACAGGAATAAAAGAAATAGAAAATGGTAAGATTAATCTTATTGGTTTAAGTAAAGATGGAAAAATATTTGATAAAGGTTTTATTGGTTTAATAGTTAATAACGAATATTATTCTATGAATTATAAAAAATTGGTAAAAATAGAAAATTCTATTGGAATTAGTTATGTGGGTAATGATGATTATGGCGAATATGGAAAATATATGGAAATATATACAAATAAAGAAAAAACAGAAGGTTACATATTGAATATATTAACAAAAGAAAAAAAATCACTTTATTTAACAGATGAAAAATATAATGAATCTAATTTTACAGATGATAAAATACTTGCAAAATATGATGCAACAGATCTTTCTCCAGTAAATTCAAATACTGAATATAAAGGTATTATAAATATAATTATTTATGCAAATAATTATATGCAAATGCACTTTGGAAATGGTGCTGTTGATTTTGGATATACAAGAGGAAAATATACTATAAACAATAATAACTTCACATATAGTAGAATGTATCAGTTAGAAAGTGATGAATGGAGAAATTTAAAAGTAAGTAATAATTTTGGTTTATCAGAAAATGAAGTTTTTGATATAAATTCTAATAATACATTATCATCATCTTCTTTTATAGATGCATATGGTTCAGTTTATAAACCAATTTTAAAACAAACATATTCAGTTTCTAATTTTCAATTAAAATAAATTTAAATGATATTATAATTTTGTAATAGGGAGAGAGTAAATATGGAAAATAATAAAAAAAGTGTAGTGAAGATAACAATTATAACAATATTATCAATATTAGTATTAGGATTAATTTTAGGTATTGTTGGTTATATGATTTTATGTAATTTAGGTAGTGATATTGATGATTCAGAAAATGTATCAACATCTAATTCTACTAAATATGTAGACAAAGTTAATAAAAATGAAGAATATGTATATGATGCGAATTATGAAAAAAATGTAAGTAAGAAAAGTTATGTTGATTCATTTGATGGTAATATAAGTGTAGATGATATAAGAGTTCCTTATATAAATATAAAATCAGATGATGCAGAAAAGGTTAATTCTAAACTAAAAGAAATGCATGATGAATTAGTAAGTTATTTTAAAGAAAATCTTAAAATAGAAGATTCAAAGAAAATATTTCCTGGAGGCTCTACTGTATATTACAATGTTTATAGATATGATGATATATTATCAGTATCTGTAACAAGGAGATATCATGGTGGAACTGATGTAGATACGTATAAATATTATGCATATAATTTTGATATCAAAACAGGAAATTTATTAAGTTATGATGATTTAATTTCAAGATTAGGTTCAGTTACATATAATGTTAATTATACATCTAGTAATGTGAAGACATATGTTTCAAGAACAATAGATATTTATTCAAAAAATGAGCTTAAAGATTATACATTAAATTCAACAGTAAAAATATATGACGGAATGACATATACTGAAATGTTAAATGAAGATATAAAAAATTATGAAAACTCAATATCTGATAATTCTTTAGTTTATTTTTGTGACTCAAATGGTAATTTAAATGTAGTAGTAAATTTATTATTTCCATGGGGTGCTGGACATTTTGACACAGTTTTAACTATTGATAGATTTGAACAACAAATTTTTGATCCTAAATATTAGAATAATAATGTAATAAAATTATATAAATATAATAAGGTTGATTGTCAAATAGTGTGTGTAGACACAAGTAAGTGATAATTAATCTTATGAAGCTAACGCGAAAGCGTTGGC
>CAKPEJ010000025.1 GCA_934149325.1 uncultured Bacilli bacterium | reverse complement strand
GAAAAATTAAAAGAAAATAAAATTAATAATGAAGTAACAGATTATATTAAAAATCCAATATTAATAAATAATAAGAATAACTATAATGAAATATCAGAAAAAATGTTACAGAAAATAATACTTGAGGATATAGAATCATTTCTAAAAGAACTTGGAGAATCATTTTGTTTTGTAGAAAGTGAATATAAGATAAAAATTGGTGATAGATATAATTATATTGATTTATTATTATTTAATTATGAATTTAATTGCTTTGTAGTAGTTGAATTAAAAGTAACAGAACTAAAGAAAGAACATATCGGCCAAATAGAAGTATATATGAATTACATAGATAATAATTTAAGAAAAGCAACACAAGATAAAACAATAGGAATAATAATATGTAAGAAAGATAATAAGTTTATTATTGAGTATGCCAGTGACAAAAGAATTTTATCTAGAGAATATGAATTTATATAAATATCATTAAAAATTCACGGATTATTTAATTATATTTAGCAAATACTTTAAATATTTGTCTTTTTTTGATATAATTGTAATTGCTGAATTTCTTTAGTAAAAAATGAAAGGAGAAAAAATAATGAGTAAAATAAAAATATTTGCACTTGGTGGACTTAATGAAAGTGGTAAAAACATGTATGTAGCAAATGTTGATAATGATATTTTTATATTTGATGCTGGTTCTAAAATAGCAGATGATAAAATGCTTGGAATAGACTATATAATTCCATCATTCTCATATTTAAAAGAGAATCAAAAGAATATAAAAGGTATTTTTTTAACACATGGCCATTCTAAAAGTATTGGTGCAGTATGTGATATTGTAAAAGAATTTCCAAATATAAATGTTTATGCTGCTAAGTTCACTTGTGATATGTTAAGAAAAGATTTTGAAGATGAAAATATTAAATTTGATAATTTACATGAAATAAGTGCTCACAAAAAGATAAATTTTGGAAAAAATAGTGTTTTTCCAATAAGTTTAACACATTCAATACCAGATAATTTAGGATTTGTATTAAATACACAGGATGGGGCTATAGTATATACTGGTAGTTTTGTTTTTGATTCTAGTATGACAGGTGCTTATAGTACTGATATAGGGAAACTTGCATATATAGGAAAACAAGGAGTTTTATGTTTACTAAGTGAATCAGAGTATGCTGATAGAATAGGATATACTGCTCCAAATAATAGAATTGCAAATACTGTACAAGATGTACTTATGCATAATGAGGGGAGAATAATTGTAACATTTTTTGCATCCCATATATGTAGATTACAAGAACTTTTTACTGAAATAGATAAAACTCATAGAAAAGTTGTTATTATGGGGAAAAAGTTACAAAATTTAGTAGATTATACAATAAAAAATGGTTATGTAAAATTTGATAAAGAAAAGATAGGTACTTTAAGCAATATAAATGATAGAGATGCAATTATATTAACATCAAATGAAAATGAAAAACCGTTTAATAATTTAGAAAGAATAGTAAATGGATATGATAAATATATTAAATTAAACGAAAATGATTGTGTTTTTTATCTTGATCCAATAGCATCAAATATGGAGAAAAAAGCTGTTAAGTTAGCAGATGAGATAAGTAAAATAGGTGCAAATGTAATAACATTATCATCTAAAACTCATTTATTAAATCATGCATCTCAAGAAGATTTAATGCTTATGTTCAATTTAATGCAACCAAAGTATTATTTCCCAGTAATTGGTGAATATCGTCATCAAGTTGAAAATGCTAATGTAATATCAAGTTTAGGCTTTCCTAAAGAAAGAATTTTATTAAAGCAAAATGGTGAAATAATTGAATTTAAAAATGGTAAATTAGTAGAGTCATATGAAAAAATAAAAATAGATGAAATTTTAATAGATGGTAAATCTTCAAAAGACATTGGAGAACTTGTATTAAAAGATAGAGAACTTTTAAGTGAAAATGGAATTGTTATAATTTGTGCAACATTAAATAAAAAGACTAAAGAAATAATAGCAGGCCCAGAAGTATTAACAAGAGGGTTTATATATGTAAAAAATAATGTCGAAATTATAAATCAAATAAAAGAAATTTCTTTAGAAGTTATTAATAGTAATATAAGTAACAATTATGTTGAATTTAATAAAATAAAAACAGGAATTAGAGAAAGTTTAGGTAAGTTTTTATATACTCAAACTGAATGTAAACCAATGATAATTACTGTTATAAATGAAATATAAGAAGCATATGCTTCTTTTTTGTTCGTAAAATTTTACACAAAACTAAAAAACAAATATGTAAAAACAATGTTTTTTTACCATAATAAAAGGGTTTTATGATATAATTAATTTAGATAATATGAGGTGTTAACATGGCAAAAAAGAAAACAAGAAAACAAGTAGAAAAAAAAGGATTTAAATATCCAATAGAGTTAAAAGGTATATTATTTATTTTAATAGGTATAATAGGATTTTTAGGATTTAAAGCAAATATACTTGGTACAATATTTAAAGGATTTGCAATGTTTTTAATGGGGTCTTTTGATTTTGTAGTATTAAGTTTATTTATTTTATCAGGTGGTTATATGCTTGTTAAAAGAGAAAACCCAAAAGTATTTACAACAAGATTAATAGGATTTTATATTTTATTAATAGGTGTTTTAGCACTTGCTCATTTAAATTATTTAGGTGATAAACCAACTATTGCTGGAACAATAAGGGAAACTTTAGATGAATTTGTAAAATGTATTAATACAGAAGTTTCTTTTCCAGGAGGAGGAATACTAGGAGCTATATTAATTTCTGTTTTATATATTCTTCTTGGTAAAATGGGAAGTACGATAGTAATAATAGTACTTATGATAATAGGAGTTATTTTAATAGCTGATTTATCAATTAGTGAAGGAATTAATAGTATTCATGAAAAAATTAAATCCGGAAAAGAAGAAAGAAAGAAAAGACATCTTGAAGAAGATGATGAAAATGATGAATATGATGATAAAGATATAGATGATGATATAAAAGATGTTCTAAATAATAAAGAACCAGATAAAAAAATAATAGTTTCTTCAATAGATCAATTAACTCATGTTAATACAGATGAAGAATATGAAGAAGCTGTTAAAGAAGCAAATAAAATGAATAGTAATAAATATGCTAATTATGAACTTCCTAGTTTATCACTTCTTGATGCTCCTAAAAAGAAAAGTACTCAGGAAAATGAAGCTGATATAAAGAAAAATATAGGCTTACTTGAAAAAGTTTTAGGAGATTTTGATGTACATGCAAAAGTTAGAGAAGTACATGTTGGTCCATCTGTAACTCAATATGAACTTGAAATAAAATCAGGAACAAAAATGAGTAAGATAAAGAGTTTAAGTAGTGAAATAGCACTTGCTCTTGCTGCAAAAGATGTTAGAATACAGGCACCAATTCCAGGAAAGAGTACGGTAGGAATAGAACTTCCTAATAAAGTTAATTCAGCTGTATCATTTAGAGAAATTATATCTGCATTTCCAAAAAATAAGATGGATAGTAAACTTATGGTTGCCTTAGGAAAAGATATAATGGGTACTCCAAGATATGCTGAAATTAATAAAACACCACATTTACTTATAGCAGGTGCAACAGGATCAGGTAAATCAGTATGTGTTAATTGTATAATTGGCTCTATATTAATGAGAGCTAAACCCGATGAAGTAAAATTAATAATGGTTGACCCAAAAAAAGTTGAACTTAGTATGTATAATGGAATACCACACTTATTAATGCCAGTTATAACTGATCCAAAAAAAGCTTCTGCTGCTCTTCAAAAAGTAGTCGAAGAAATGGAAAAACGTTATGATTTATTCAGTGATAGTAAAACAAAAAATATTGAAGGATATAATAATTATCTAGAAAATAAAAATAAAAATTTACCAGAAGAATCAAGAATACCACTTATGCCTTATATTGTTGTATTAATAGACGAATTAGCAGATTTAATGCTTGTAGCATCAAAAGAAGTAGAAGATTCAATTATGCGTATTACACAAATGGCAAGAGCTGCGGGAATACATTTAATAGTTGCAACACAAAGACCATCAACAGATGTAATTACAGGTGTTGTTAAAGCAAATATTCCATCAAGAATATCATTTGCAGTTTCATCATCAATAGATTCAAGAACAATTCTTGATATGACAGGAGCAGAAAAATTACTTGGTAAAGGAGATATGTTATTTTTACCAATGGGTGAATCAGTTCCTATGAGAATACAAGGTGCATTTGTTTCAGAAGATGAAATAAATAAATTAGTAGATTTTACTGTATCACAGCAAAAAGCTGTATATGATGAATCATTTATAAAACTTGATCAAGAAAAAGAAAAACCTTCATTAGATAAAGATGATGTTGATCATGATGATCCATTATATAATGATATTGTTGAGTATGTAATAACAGCAGGAAAAGCAAGTGCATCACTTCTTCAAAGAAGATTTAAATTAGGTTATAATAGAGCAGCAAGAATAATTGATTTACTAGAAGAAAGGGGTATTGTAGGACCTCAAAATGGAAGTAAACCAAGAGAAGTTCTAGTAGCCTTGGAAACTGATAATGAAGATGATGAATAATCATCTTTTTAAATAAATATTAGAAAGAAGGAATTTATATGACACCACATATAGAAGCAAAGAAAGAAGATATAGCAAATGTAGTAATAATGCCAGGTGATCCAAAACGTGCACAATTTATAGCAGAAAAATATTTAGATAATTATAAATGTATAAATACTGTTAGAAATATGCTTGGTTTTACTGGTTATTATAAAGGAAAAAGAGTAACTGTAATGGCACATGGAATGGGAATACCAAGTGTAGGAATATATTCATATGAACTTTATAAATTTTATGATGTAGATACAATTATCAGAATAGGAACAGCAGGATCTTATACAAATGAACTTAATGTATCTGATTTAGTACTTGTAAGTGAATGCTTTAGTGATTCAAATTATGCATATGCACAAACAGGAGAAAAAAGTAAAATTTTAACTCCAAGTAAAGAAATTAATGAAAAAATAGGGGGTATTGCAAAAAAAATGCGTATAAATATATTAGAGGCAAAAATATATTCTTCTGATGTATTTTATACTAAAGATGTTATTTTTGAAAAAATGAGGGATGAATTTGGTTGTAAATGTGTTGAAATGGAATCTTTTGGATTGTTTCAAAATGCTAAATTTTTAAATAAAAAAGCCGCATGTATATTAACAATTTCTGATAGTTTTGTATCAAAAAAAGAATTAACAAGTGAAGAAAGACAAAATTCATTAACAAAAATGATAGAACTTTCTTTAGAAACTGCATTAGAACTTTAATAAAGTATCATACTAAAAAAAGGAGGAATCAAAATATGCAAAAATATAGTTATGATAATTATAATGTTTATATAATAAAATCAAATAAATTTAAGACAATAAGAATACATACAATAATTACAAATAAATATGAAAATAAAGATAGAACTTATGCAAAACTTTTATCTAATGTTTTATGTAGAACAACTAAAAAGTGTAAAACAGAAATAGATTTATCTAAAGAAATAATGAATTTATATAATCCTGGTTTTGGAATATATAATTCATATTTAAATAATCATACTATGAGTTTAAAATTAACATTTTTAAATGAAAAATATACTGAAAAAGGTATGAATAAAAAAACAATAGATTTTTACTATGATATATTATTTAATCCAAATATAGATGGAGAAAAGTTTGAAACAACTAATTTTGAGTTATCTAAAAAAGCATTAAAATCAATGTTTAATAGAGAAAAAGAAAATCCAGGGTATTATGCATATAAAAATGCCACAAAATTAATTAGTGAGGATTTACCAATTAAATATCCAAATTCAGGATGCTTGGAAGAACTTGAAAATATAACTGAAGAAAGTTTATATCAATATTATAAAAAAATACTTTCAAAACCTATTGTAAATGTATTTGTAACTGGAGATGTAGATGAAGAAGAAATATTGAAAGTTATTAATGATAATTTGAAGGGTAAGAATTTTATAAAGGAAAAATGTGAACTTAAAAATTATGAACTTAGTAAGTGTGAGTCTGTAACTGAAAAAATTATGGAAGAAGAAAATAATCAATCAAATTTATTAATGTTTTATAAATTTCTTAATCTAACTAATTATGAGAGAGAATATGTAATGGACATATTTAATAGAATATTAGGTGCGCCTTTTTCATCTAAATTATTTCAAAATGTAAGAGAAAAAAATTCAATGGCATATTCAATTTCATCATATGTATATTTAAAACAAAGTATACTTATTATTGATGGTGGAATAAGTTCTGAAAATTATGATAAGGTAGTAGAACTTGTAAAGGAACAAATAGAAGAGATAAAAAAAGGAAATATAACAGATAAAGAATTAAATATAGCAACAGAAAATGCTTTAATTTCTTATGAAAGAATGTTAGATAGTCAAAATGGAAGTTTATTGAATTTAGAGGGTGAAGTATTATACAATGAGAAAACTGATGTTGATAAAATAAAAAATGTTTCTAAAGATGATATAGTTAAACTTGCGAATAAATTAGATCTTGATGTTGTATTTCTTTTGAAAGGAGTAAAAGAATAATGAATATTATAAATTTAAAATCGGTAGATGAAAAAGTATATCATGAAACTTTAGAGAATGGTTTAGAAGTATATGTATTAAGAAAAAAAGATTTTAAAACGTGTTCTGCACAGTTTATTACGAAATTTGGAGGCCTTGATTTAGAATTTGTTCCAATAAATGAAGATAAAATGGTTAAATTTCCAGCAGGAATAGCGCATTTTTTAGAGCATAAATTATTTGAACAAGAAAAAGGAGAAAGTGTTTCTGATTTCTTTAAAAAATCAGGTGTATCTTTTAATGCCACAACAAATGAATTTAGAACTAGATTTTATTTTTCAGGTATAAAGAATTTTAAAGAAAATTTAAACTTTTTAATAGATTTTGTACAATCTCCATATTTTACAGATGAAAATGTATTAAAAGAAAAAGGAATAATTAAAGAAGAAATACTAATGTGTAAAGATAATCCACAAAGAAGATTATATGAAACAAAAATGCATAATTTATTTAATGAATATCCTTTTGATAATACTGTAGTAGGTGAAATAGAAGATATAAATAGAATTACAAAAGAAGACTTATATAGATGTTATAATACTTTCTATCATCCATCTAATATGTGTTTAGTTGTTGTATCAAATTTAGATGAAAAAGAAATTATTAAGATTATAAGAGAAAATCAAGAAAAAAAGGATTATAAAAAAGAATTAAATATAGTAAGAAAAGAATATAATGAATCAGATAATATAAGAAAAGATTATGAAGTTATTTATGATAAAGTATCTGAAACAAGAGTTTGTTACTCATTAAAATTTAAAAAGGAATATTTTGGATATTCAAAGACAAAAACGTTAATGAGTTTATTTATTCTATTTGATATATTAATTGGAGAATTGTCAGAATTTTCTTTAAAATTAAAAGAGGAAGAAAAAGTAATTGGTAATATTGGATTTTCTGTAGAATATGTATATGATTATTTGATAGTTTCATTTGTGGCAAGACCAAATAATGAAGATGAATATATAAAACTTTTAGAAAATCAAATAAATGAAAAAAATATAAATAAAGAAGATTTTGAAATGATAAAAAAATCAATAATTTCTTCTGATTTATTTAATTATAATAATGTTGAAAGTACAATTAGTTCATTATGTAATGACTATATGTTATATGGAAATATTTCAAATGAACCTATAGAAGATGAAAAGAATTTAAGCTATGAAGAATTTATGGATGTTGTAAATAAATTTAATACAAAGAATAAATCAATAGTTGTATTAAGACAAAATGAAAAGGAGTAATTTATGTTAAAAGTTGATAAGATAACAAAATACTATGATGATTTTAAAGCTGTTGACAATTTATCTTTTGAAGTAAAAGAAGGTGAAATATTTGGATTACTAGGCGCAAATGGTGCTGGTAAAACAACAACTTTTAGAATGATTATGAATCTAATAAATCAAGATAGTGGAATAATAACATTAAATGGTAAAAAAATAGATTATAATGTAACTGATGAAATAGGTTTTTTGACTGAGGAAAGAAGTTTACTTCTAAAACTTACAGTTAAAGAATTAATGATATATTATGGTAGATTAAAATCTATGAAAGAAGAAGATATTTTAAAAGAACTTGATATATGGCTTAAAAAATTTGATATAGAAAAATATAAAAATAAAAAGATAAAAGAATTATCAAAAGGAAATAAACAAAAAATACAATTTATTTCTGCTGTAATAAATAATCCTAAATTATTAATATTGGATGAGCCATTTAGTGGACTAGATCCAATTAATGTAGATATGTTCATAGATGCTATTAATGAGATAAAAAAAAGAGGTACAATGATAATATTTTCATCACACCAAATGAATCATGTTGAATTATTTTGTGAAAAATTAATTATTATGGATAAAGGAAAAGCAATATTATCTGGTTATTTAAAAGATATAAAGAAAAGTTATTCAGAAAGAAAGATACTTTTAAAAGCAGATACAACTTTAGAAGAAATAAGTAAAATAGATAATATAACTAACATAATAAAAAAAGGTGATGAATTCGAATTAAAAATAGAAGATGAAAAATATGTTGATGATATATTTAAGAAAGTATCTAAATTAAAAAATGTAAGGAAATTTGAGGTAAAAGAATTATCACTTCATGAAATATTTACAAAAGAAGTAGGTGATAGACATGAGTAAGAAGTTTTGGTTTTTAACAAAGATGAGTTTCTTAAAGAAAATTAAAAATAAAACATTTATTATTGTTAATGTACTTTTATGTATATTACTTATCGGACTATCAAATTTAGATAGTATTATTAAATATTTTGGTGGAGATTTTAATAAAGTAAATAATATAATGGTAGTAAATAATACATCTATTAGTTATGATACTATAAAAGAAAGTTTTAAATCTAGTAAGTCAATAATTGATATTGATACTAATTATAAGTTAAAGAAAGAAACAAATGAAGAAAAAGCGAAAAATAAAATAAAAAATGATACAGATTTATTGTTAGTATTAAATAATAAGAATGAACAAATAGATGTTAAGTTAGTAACATATGGATATATAAATAAAAATTTATATTCAATAATTGAAAATTCGATAAATAGTATTAATAAACTAAATGTATTAAATGAATTAAATATATCTAAAGAAGATTTAAATAAATTAACCCAAAATGTAGATATAAAAAGAATATACATAGAAAAAGATAAAAATGAAAATGATGAAAATAAAGACTTTATAATGAATGTTGTAACTCCTATAATAATATTGCCATTTTTTATGTTAACAGTATTAGTTGTTCAAATGATAGGTGCTGAAATAAATGAAGAAAAGTCAACTAGAAGTATGGAAGTAATAATATCTAATGTATCACCAAATGTACACTTTTTCTCAAAAGTACTTGCGGTTAATTCATTTGTAATACTTCAAAGTTTACTACTTTTATTATATGGATTTATTGGTATAAAATTAAGAGGAAATGTCACAAGTTCATCAGTAACTGATATGCTAGGAAGTATTATAAATAGTAAGGATATAATAAATAGTTTAATATCGATAGTTCCATATACACTAATAATAATGTTAATAACTATAGTGTGTTATTCTATACTTGCTGGAATACTTGCATCAGTAACAACAAATATGGAAGATTTTCAGCAAACTCAAACACCAATTATGATAATTTCATTAGCAGGTTTTTATTTAGCTTTGATGAGTTCTATGTTTGATGGATCAATTTTTATAAGAATATTATCATACATACCATTTATATCTGCAATATTGTCACCTTGTTTATTTATAAGCGGAGTTGTTGGAATAAAAGATATATTACTTTCTATATTAATCATGGTATTAGTTTTATATTTATTAGTAAAATATGGTCTTAAGGTTTATAAAGAGGGTATACTAAATTATTCAAGTTCTAATTTATGGAAGAAAATATTTAAAGCAATAAAAAATTAATTGCTTTTTTTTCTTTTAAATATTACAATATAAATAGTAAGAAGGTGTTTTTATGAATTCTAATAAAAAAAATAAAATTATTCAATTATTAATTTGTTTTGTTATTGCTCTTGTAATATATGTAGTAATTGTTCTTGTAAAAAATTATAAAGATTATACAAGTGTAGAACTAAATACAAATAATAACTCTATATTTACAGTAACAGATCTTACTGTAAGAAATGCAGTATATGGTGATCTAGAAGATGTTGCAGTAACAGAATTTGGAAATCCAAAAAAAATAGAAAAATTTAAAGATAATAAACAAAATTATAAAACATATTATTATGATGGACTTGAACTAACATTTAAAGAAAATAATGATGTTTATATATTAATGAAAGTGGTAGTAACAAGTGAAGATTATTTAGTTTCTAGAAATATAAAGGTAGGTAATCAAATAAATGAAGTTATGAATAAATTTTTAGTAGAAAAGAAAACAGGTACTTATTTATATGGTAATTATAAAGAAAATGCTTTAAATAGTAAAAAGGTAAATGAAAATATATTCTATGGAAAGAGAGATAAAAATATTGTTTATTATCTTTATATGGATGTTCCTTATAAAAAAGGATACGCAACTTGGAATGATGATATTGCACAATTAACATTTAAAGTAAAGTCAGGTAAAGTAAAACAAATAGAGTGGATGTATGGCCCTGTAGTAGATTAAAAGAATTAATAATAGTTCTTTTTTTCTTTTTCTTTTTGTGATAAAATTGTATTGATGTCTTCGTAGCTCAGTAGGATAGAGCAACCGCCTCCTAAGCGGTAGGTCGGCAGTTCGATTCTGCCCGGGGACACCAGATTGATAGGAAACTCGGACACTTTTGTTTGAGAGTAATAGATTACTAACTAGAAATAGTTAGTTTTTTTCTGCTTAAAACGAAAGGATGAGTGATAAATATGTTTGAGATAGAAACTAAAAACTTGAAAATAAGTGAAGAACTTAATAGAAAAATAGATATGATATGTCGGTTTGCTTGTGTTAAGTATGAATTTATACCAGGTAATATTAAATCAATAAAAAACACCAATATTGCCTATGTAAAACCTCATATTTTAAAAGTTAAAGGAAATGATTACTTAATACTAGAAGAATGTGAAGAAGTCTTTATAAATGGCTATAATGAGAAAATAAAACTAAAAGATTTAGAAAACTATCTAAAAAATAACTAATACCTATTGATTTTAAAATTATTTGTGATATTATAGAAAACTAATAAATGACAAGCAGTATCCGTCTTTTATTAAAGGAGGTACACTATGTCCAAATATATAATATACATAAAACAATTTAATAAAGTATCCAAAGAGGAGTCAAAGGTATTAGTTTAGACTAGTGCTTTTGTCTCCTCTTTTTTGATAGAAAGAGAGGAAAATAAATGGATGAAAAAGTAAGAGTTGCTGGTATATATGCTAGAGTTTCTACTGAAGACCAAGCACGAGAAGGATTTTCTATGGGAGAACAAGAAGAAAGACTAATTGAATATTGTAAGTTTAAAAGATATGAAGTTTATAAAGTATATAAAGACCCAGGAATAAGTGCGAAAAATGATAAAAGGCCTGCATATCAAGAAATGATGCAAGATATGAGAGATGGCAAAATAAATGTTATAGTTGCTTTTAAATTAGATAGACTTACTCGTTCAGTTTATGATGTAGAAAAATTAATGAAACAAGTAAATGATGCAGAAGCAGAAATTGACTGTATGGCAGATGAATCAAATACCGTTACATCTAATGGAAGAATGGTAATGAGAATCATAACTAGTGTATCTCAAAATGAAATAGAAAAATGTTCTGAAAGAACTAAATTTGGTATGGTTGGAGCAATAGAAGCAGGACATATTCCTATTGGTAAATGTTTAGGTTTTAAAAGAGATAATAA
>CAKPEJ010000024.1 GCA_934149325.1 uncultured Bacilli bacterium | reverse complement strand
AGATAACGGAGAAACAAAAGAAATAGACATTATTGTTACAAGTGCAACAGGTGAAATAAGAACATATAATATAACAGCAATGCGTGATTCTTTTGGTGATAATGAACATAGTTCAAAGTTAAAAAATATAGAAATTAGTGGATATACTGATGTATTAAATCCAGAATTTAATCCATTAGTAAATGAATATACAATAGAGATACCATCTAATGAGATTACATTAAATATAGAAACAGAAACTTTCGACTCAGAAGCAAATGTAGAAGTGTCAGGTAATGAATTTTTATCTAATAAAAAAGGTCAGATATCAATTGCTGTTACTGAACCAAATGTTGAAAAGACAATATATATAATCAATTATAAAAAAATAATAGTTGGTAAAAATTTATTTGAATATACAGGTGATTATCAAACATTTACTGTTCCTGTAACAGGTAAATATAAAATAGAAACCTGGGGAGCTCAAGGTGGAAACTATGATGAGACTTTATTTGGTGGAAAAGGTGCATATACTTCAGGGAACATTAAATTAGTAAAAGGAGAAAAAATATATATTTATGTTGGAGGTCAGCCATCATCTTTATCAACAAATCTAAATGGTGGATATAATGGTGGTGGTAATGTACCTAGTGGTAAAGATAAAGATGGTAGAGCAGGAGGCGGTTCTACAGATATAAGATTGTTACCGGGTTCTTGGGATGATTCAAAAGGTTTAGCAAGCAGAATAATGGTATCTGCAGGAGGCGGCGGTGCTGCATATGAATCATCTGATACGTGGAAAAGTGAAGGTGGCTCAGGAGGAACTTTAAAAGGCTTAATCCCTTTAAATATGGGTCAATATTCAAGCCAAAATTATGGCACTGGTGGAACACAACTTTCAGGAGGATCAGCTATAAATGCATCGACAAATGAAACTTCTTTAGGTGCTTTTGGACGTGGTGGAAATGGAATTTCAACTGATGGAGGTTCAGGAGGAGGTTCAGGTTACTACGGTGGAGGCGGCTCTAATGTAGTTTCTGGTGGCGGTGGTGGCTCATCATATATATCAGGTTATGTAGGATGTGTTGCTATAACTAGTGAAGAAGATATAACACCAAAAGAAGGATGTACAGATGGAACAAATGATGTAACATGTTCATACCACTATTCAGGTTTAAAATTTACTGATTCAGAAATGAAAGCCGGAAATGAAGAAATGCCTAATTATTCTGGAACAAAAACTATGGTAGGTAATGAAGGTAATGGATATGCAAAGATAACAGCTATGCCTCTTACATCAAATATGTATTTATCAAGTTTAACAACAGATTTTGGAATGCTTAGTCCATCATTTAGTCCAGATGTTACAGAATATACTTTAACTTTAGATAAATATACTACATATTTTAATGTAAATGCAGAAGCATCTGATTCAAGTTCTAGTGTTTCAGGTTTAGGAAAATATGAGGTTAATTATGGAGAAAGTAAAAGAGTAAATATTGTAGTAACTAGTAAATCTGGAGAAATAAAAACATATACAATTGACGTGAAAAGAAGTAGTGTTACAGAGGATTCTGAACATAATTCAAGATTAAAAAGCTTAAAAATAGAAGGTTATGAACAATTAATGGAACCAAAATTCCATTCAATGATAACTAATTATAATTTACAAGTATTGAGTACAGAAATAGATTTAGATGTAATTGCAACTCCATATGATTCAGAAGCAAATGTTATAGTAACAGGAAATAAATCTGTTGGTGATTCTGGTGTGATAACATTAACAGTAACAGAACCAAATAGTGATGATACTGTATATACAATAAATTATGAAAAGAAAGATTATGTAGATGCGAATGCAGATAGTATAATTGACTTTACTTTAAATAATGATTTACCAGATGGAAATTATAATATAACAATTAATGGATCAATAGATGGAGGAGTAACAATAGAGAATGTTACTTATCCAGTGGAAATAAAAAATTTCTATGATAATGTAACGTATACAAGTTCAAGTTCATCAGATGGAATAATTGAACTTGGGGATGATACAGATGAATATAAAATGCTTATAGTAAAATATCATAAGAATTTAACTATAGGTGAAGGAGTAACTTTAACAGCAAATACACATACAACTTTAATAGAAAGTACAAATTATGAGTTAACATATAAAAAGGGAATGTATATTAATGTTGCTGGTAAGTTAACAAATAACGGAACAATATCAATGACAGCAAGAGGAACATATAATCAAGAAGGAGAAAATGTATATTTATATAAAAATAGAGATAATACTTATGAATATGTTCCTGCTTTAGGTGCAACAGGTGGAAATAGTGCTTATTTAAGAAATGCAGGATGTGTATTTTTAGCTGGTATTGCTGGAAATAACGGAACAAATCGTCAAACAGGTGGCGGTGGTTCTGGAGGAGCATTTAATAATGTAAGTGGTACAGTTTATTCTGGAATAGGTGGAACTGGTACGTCATATTCAGGCGGTTCTGGAGGAGGTGGCACGACTTACCGTGGAGGTGGTGGTGTTACTGGTAATGCCGGAAGTAGTTCTGGAGGAGCCGGAGGTAATGCTTATTCAAATTATTATTCAAATACTGCTGGTTATGCCGCAGGAGGAGGAGCTGGAAATCCGGGAGGAAGTTATGCTGGTTCATCATGTTGTGCAAAAAATAGTGGTCAAACTGGAACAGGTGGTTTATTAATAATAAATACTGATGCTTTAGAAAATACTGGAACTATTAATTCATCTGGTATGAAAGGTGGATATGGAAGTGGTGCTAGTGGTGGTTCATCTGGTGGAGGAAGTATAAATATATTCTATAGAACTTTGATAAGTGAAGGAACAATTGCTTCTACTGGAGGAACTGCTGAATCAAATGGCTCAAAAGGTGGAGATGGATCTGTCACTTTGACACAATTAGTGTTAGATGAAGAAGAAATTAAACCAACTTTGAAAACTTTAACAGTGGACAAAGGAACACTTAAACCATCATTTGATAAAACAACAAATGAATATAGTGTTACTCTTGATAGTGAAGATTCATTAGTAAATATTGATGCAACTTTAACAAATGGAGAAAATACTATAAGTTCTGGAATAGGAGAATATAATATTCCAGCAGGTGAAAGTAAACATGAAATTATAGTTACATCAAAATATGGAAATATAAATACATATATAATTAAGTTTTATAGACCAGCTTCATCTTATAAATATTTGGAGATGATAAAAGTTAATGGTAATGAAATAGAAAATTTTGATTCAAGTATATTAAGTTATGAAGTTGATGTTCCTTATGATAGTGATGTAGTTAATTTTGATGTTGTAAGAGGCAGAACTTCACAAGAAGTTTATGGTATAGGTGATAAATCAATTTCTAGTGGTGCATCAATTCATCTAATAAATGTAGTTTCAGAGGATGGAAATTATAATGTAACATACACAGTAACAATAAACAGAGAACATTCATCAAAACTTAAAAATTTATCTGTTGAGAAATATGATTTAGACATTAAATTTAGTCCTGAAGTTTACAAATATTATGTAGATGTTCCATCAAATACAATATCTTTAAATGTAGATTACGAAAAATATGATGAAGAAGCTACTGTAAAAGTAACTGGTAATGGTTATATAAAAGGAAATTCCGGAGTAATAACAGTTAATGTGACAGAACCACATTCTGAGGAAACTGTTTATACAATTAATGTTATAAAAGAAGGGCAAATTGAAGAAAAAGAATATAATTATTCTTATACAGGTTCTTATCAAAAATTTACGGCACCTGGAACAGCATATTATAAGATAGAGTTGTGGGGTGCAAAAGGTGGATATGGAAGAAGAGATATGAGTCTTGTATATAATGGTGGTTTTGGAGCTTATACTTCGGGTGAAATTTATTTAGAAAAAGGACAATCTATTTATATTTTTGTAGGTGGAGCCGGACAAAATGGAGGTTCTATTAACAGATATTTAGGAGGTTCAGGAGGCTACAACGGTGGCGGAAAAGGTGGAGATGATTCTAATCATGATTTTGATCCAGATGCTGCTGGAGGTGGCGGAGGAGCAACCGATGTAAGATTAAATATAAGTAGTGATGAATCTGCTATTGATTTTGATTCTTTAAAATCAAGAATAATGGTCGCAGGTGGAGGAGCCGGAGGAACATATTGTAATAGAGGTGGTTCAGGAGGCTCATTAAATGATGCAAATGGTTACAAATTTGGAATTGGACAAAGTGGTTTTGCATTTTATTCTGGTTCTGGAGGAGGAGCCGGAGGATACTATGGTGGTAAAACAACATATTCTGATTGTGGATATGGTTATGGAGGAACATCATATGTATCAGGATGTAAAAATTGTAAGTCTATTACAGAAGATTCTAATGTGGATAATGTTATATTAAGTGATAATAATGAACATTATTCAGGATATAAATTTGAAAATATAAAAATGTATAATGGTAATGAAAAAATGCCTAGTACAACATCTGGTTATACAACTGGAAACAATGGTAATGGATATGCACGTATAACAGCAATTCCAAATAAATCATCAAATAATTATTTAAGTACTTTAGTAAGTGATGTAGGATCATTAAGTCCATCATTTGATATGAATACTTTAGAATATACTCTTGTATTAAAAGCTAATGAAGAAAAAGTAACAATAGATGGAACTTTAGAAGATAGTACAGCAACAGTAACAGGACTTGGTGAACATTATGTAAAAGCACCAAGTGATAAGATAGAAGTTGTTGTAACAGCAGAAGATAAAACTAAGAGAGTATATACTATAAATACAATAAGAGAATTATCAAATAATTCTGTTCCAGAAAATATAAGTATTTCTGGTTTAGTACCAAGTTTATGTAAGATAAATAATTCATATTGTAAATTAGATCAAAAATTTGATAAAGACACTCATACATATAATATGACAGTACCAAGTAGAATAAAAGAATTAGAATTTACAGTTACAAAAGGACATTATTTCCAAAATATAACAGGAGATGGAGTAGTAAAATTAAATGGTGGAGAAAATAATATAACAATAGAAGTAACAAGTGAAGATGGCGAAAGCATAAGTACATATACATATGTTATTGAAAGAGATATGACAGGAAATACTGATATATCTGATTTAAAGGTAAATTTAAAAGATAGTGATGAAAATATAACACCGGTTGATATAGGATTTGATCAAACAATAGGAGAATATTATTTTTCAATACCAAATGAATACAAAAATGTAGAATTTGAAGTAACTTTAGATGATTCAGAAGCTAGTTATATAGTAAAAGGAAACGAAAATTTTGTCGTTGGAAATAATTTAGTTCAAATAATAGTAACTGCTAAAAATGGAGAAGTTGGTATATATTCATTTAATATTTATAGAGAAGAAAATTCTAATGTATTCTTAAAAACATTAAGTGTAACAAACGGAGAAAATAATTTAGAATTAAATCCAAAATATATAAAAACTATAAATACGTATAGTTTGACTGTGGATAACTTAGTAAAAACTATAAATATTAATGCTGAATCTGATTCTGAAACTACTTCAGTAGAAGGACTTGGTGAAAAAGAGTTAAAAGTAGGCTTAAATACATTTGAGATATTAACAACATCAGAAAGTGGAGATACAGGTACATATACATTAAATATTACTAGAAATAAATCTAGTGATGCATCTTTAAGATCATTAAGTGTAAGTGAAGGAAGTCTAAGTCCAGAATTTACAAGTGATAATCTAGAATATAGTATTTTAGTTAATGCTCATACTAAAAAATTAACTATAAATACAGAAGTAAATGAAGAAAATGCTAATGTAAAAATAATAGGAAATAGTAATTTTGTACCTTCAGAAAATACAGTTATTGTACGTGTAACAGCAGAAGATGGAAGTGTTCGTGATTATAAGATAATTGTTACAAAAGAAGCAAGTGATAATAATTATTTAAAGAATTTAACTGTGGATAATTATAATTTAGATTTTGATAAAGAAAAAGAAGAATATAGTTTAACTGTAGAAAATGAAATAGATAAAATTAAAGTAACAGGAACTGTAGAAGATGAATTAAGTACAGTAAGTGGTAATGGTATTTATAGATTAAAGACTTTAGAAAATGAAATTAGTATAAAAGTTATAAGTGAGTCTGGGAAAGAAAGATATTATAAAATTATTATAAATAGAAAACAAAATTCAAATAATAATTTACTTATGATAAATTTTGATAAAGATGTAATACTAAGTCCATCATTTGATAAAGATACATTAAAATATACAGTAAATGTACCATATAGTATTAGTGAATTATCAATAAATGGAGTACCTGAATTTTCAACAACTATAGTAAATGGAAATGGAACATATAAGTTAAATGTCGGAGAAAATATATATAATCTTACTTTAACTTCTGAAGATAATACAGAAAAAACTTATGAAATAAAAGTAATAAGAGATGAAAATGATTCACTTGATTTAAAATATTTAAATGTAAGAGAAGGAAAATTAAGTCCAGAATTTAATAAAAATGTTGTAAATTATGAAACAGATGTTACTAATGATATAAATTCTCTAACTATAGATTATGAATTAGATAATGTAAATAATAATGTTGAAATAAGTGGTAATGAAAACTTTATAGTAGGAGAAAATGAAGTAATTATAAAAATAAGTAATTCAAAAGGAAAAGAAAAGATATATAAAATTATTGTTAATAAAGAGGAAGAAAGTAATTATAACTTAAATTTATCATCATTAAGTATTGATAGAGGTGAACTTATTCCTGCTTTTAATGAAAATAATGTTTATTATACTAATGAAGTAAGTTATGAAGTAAATGAAATAAAAGTTAATGCTACTTTAAAAGATGATAGATGTACTATAAAAGGTATTGGAACTTATAATTTAAATGTTGGTAAGAATAGTTTATATGTATTAGTATCTGATCCAGATGGTAAGAAGAAAACATATCAAATATTGGTAACAAGATTAGAAAGTGATGATGCTAGAATAAAATCTATGTCAGTATATAATTCAACAATTTTACCAACATTTGATAAAGATGTTTATGAATATAGTTTATCAACAAGAAATAATAAGTTAGACTTCAATATAGAGTTAATGAATGAAAATGCTAGTTATACAATTACTGGAAATGAAAACTTTTCTTTAGGAGAAAATATAGTAACTATAAATGTAGTTGCAGCAAATAAAGTAAATACAAAAGAGTACAAAGTTAAGGTAAATAAATTACCTTCAAATAATAATAATTTATTGTCATTATCAGTAAAAGACAATGAATTAGTTCCTGTATTTGATAAAAATACATCAATATATAAACTTACTGTAGAAAATGAAATTAATTCTATAGAAATATTAGGTCAAGCAGAAGATAAAAATGCAGTAGTAGATGGACTTGGAATTAAAGATCTTATGGTAGGAGAAAATATATTAGATGTAGTAGTAACAAGTGAATCAGGAAATATTAAGAAATATACTATTATAGTTACAAGAAAAGGTGAAAAAGAAAATAGATTATCAAATATCTATATAAATGATAATCCTGTGGAAAACTTTGATAAAGATAATAATATTTATGATGTAGAAGTTCCTTATGAAACAGACAAAGTAAATATTACTGCAGATAAAGTAAGCAGCTTATCTAGTGTAGAGGGCCTTGGGAATATCAATTTGAATGTTGGAAATAATACAGTAAATATAGTAGTAACAAGTGAAAATGGTGAAGTAAATACATATACTTTAAATATTACAAGAAATGAAATAATAAGTGCATTACTTGATGATATAAAAGTAAAACATTATGATCTTTCACCAGAATTTAATAGTGAAGTATATGAATATAATTTAGTAGTTGATAATGAAATTACAAGTTTAGATATAACTCCTATATTAAAAGATAAAAAAGCAAGTTATGTAATAAAAGGAAATAGCGATTTCTTAGTTGGAATGAATAAAGTTTTAGTAGAAGTAACATCAAGTGATGGCAAAGATAAAAAAGAATACATACTTAATGTTAATAGACAAATTTATAGTAATACATATTTAGAGTATATATCAGTAAGTAGAGGTTTATTAAATCCAGAATTTGATAAATTAACAATGGATTATGTGGTAAATGTTGATAATGATGTAGATAGTATTACTATTGATTCTGAGCCATCAAATATAAGTAGTACAGTAGAAGGTAATGGTGTATATAAATTAGAAAAAGGAAATAATTTGATAGTATTAAAAGTAACATCAAATATTGGGGTTACAAGAAATTATAAAGTAAATGTTGTAAGAGAAAAATCAAATTATAATTTATTAACAAGTTTAAGAGTAAAATATGATAATAATATAGTAAATTTAACTCCTTCATTTAATTCTAATACTAATGAATATAGTTTATCAGTACCTGAAGGGACAGAAGAAGTTTTAATTGAAGCTGAAACAAAAGAAAATGCTATTATAAATGGAATAGGAAATGTAAAATTAGTAGGTGGAGAAAATATTGTAAATATACTAGTAACTGCAGAAAATGGATCTACTAATAACTATAAACTAGTTATAAATAGACCAAAATCATCTAATGCATATTTAACAAGTATTGAACCAAGTACAGGTGAATTAATTCCAGATTTTACATATGAAAATACAGATTATGAAATGCATTTTGATAGTAGTGTTACAATGTTATCATTTGATGTAACTACTGAGGATAAAAATGCTCGTGTAACAGGAATTAATAATAAAGAAATATTAGATGGAACAAGTAAAAGACAAATAGTAGTAACAGCAGAAGATGGAACAGAAAGAATATATAATATAACTTTAATAAAGGATAGAACAGATGAATCATCTTTAGAAAGTCTAGAAGTATCTGGTTACAACTTTGACAAAGATTTTTCTAGCGATGAATTTGAATATAATATAACAGTTCCAAATTCTAAATCAAAAATTACAAAAGAAGAAGTTATGGCAACAACAAAAGATAAAAATGCAGTTGTATCTATGGAAGACATTTTATATTTATCAACTAAAGAAGTAAATAAATATAAAATAAGAGTAACAGCGCAAGATGGATTTACAACAAGTGAATATGTAATAAATATAACAAGAGAAAAAGGTAGTTATTCATCATTAAGTGAATTATCATTTAATGAAGGAGTTTTAAAAGAAAACTTTAGTCCATCTGTTACTGAGTATAATCTTGAAGTACCAAAAACATTAAGTTGGTTTTCTAAGAGTAATGTTAATTATAAATTAAAAGATAAAAATGCAACAGTGCAAATGGATACAATTGATCTATCTTTAAATAAAACATTTAATATAGTAGTAACAAGTGAGGATAAGAGTAGTGTAACAACATATGTAATTCATATATCATACATTTTATCTGACGATTCAAGATTAAAATCATTATATGTTGATAATTATAAATTATCACCTGATTTCAATTCATATGAAAATAGTTATACAGTAGATGTATTTGAAGATGAAACTTTTGTAAATATTAATGGTGTTGTTAATGATGAAAATGCATCTATAATAAGAGGAACTGGTAAATTAGATTTAGAAGAAGAAAAAATTATTAACGATGTAGTAGTGCAGGCAGAAGATGGAACTATTAATATATATCAATTAACTATAAATAAAGTAAGAACAAAAGAAAAATATTTAAAAAATATGAAAGTATTAGATTTAACTAATACATGTGATAATAGTTGTAAGCTTATCCCATCATTTAAGGAAAATATATTTGAATATAGTGAAACAGTTTTAAATAGTGTAGAAAAAGTAAAATTAAATTTAGAAAAAATAAGTAAAAATCAAAATATAAATGTTTATTTTAATGATATTTTAGATAATTCATTAACATATAATTTAAATGTTGGAACTAATGTATTTAGAATAGAGGTTTCAAATACAGAAAATGAAAAACAAGAATATACATTATCTGTTAGAAGAGATAGAAATGAAAATAATTATTTAAAATTACTAAAATTAACAAATCCAGAACATGAATTTACTGATTTTGAAAAAGAGAAATATGAATATTATTATGATATTCCAAATGATATGGATGAAGTATCAGTCTTAGCAGAAGCTGAAAATGAGAATGCTAATATTGAAGTTAAAAATAATAAGAATTTATCAGCGGGAAATAATGATGTAAAAGTAATAGTAACCGCAGAAAATGGGGCTACTAGAGAATATATTATTCATGTTAACAGAAGTGAAAGTTATAATAATTATTTACAATCATTAACAATTTCAAGTGGTGTAATATATGATTTAAGTCCAAAATTTAATAAATCAATTATGGATTATAAAGTTGAGGTTCCAAATACAATAACAAAAGTAAAAGTAGAGGGTGTAGTAGATGATGAAACTTCAACATTAGATGGAGTAACTGAAAGTGAATTAAAAGAAGGAAATAATAAATTTAAATTAGTTGTAACAGCTAAAACAGGAGAAAAAAGAATATACACAATTAACATAGTAAGAATGCAAGGTTCTAATACATTTATTGAATCTTTAGATATTAAAAATGGAGAAATAAGTCCAGAATTTAATAAAGAAGTAACAAAATATGATGTAAATGTACTTGAAGATGTAACAAGTCTTGATATGAATATAAAATTAGAAGATCCATATGCAAAATATGATGTGATTGGTAATAACAAATTAGAATCTGGTAAAAATGTAGTAACGATAAGAGTAACTTCAGAAGATAAAAAAAGAGTAAAAACATATATACTAAATGTAAATAAATCATTATCAAATAATAATAGTTTATTGATGATAAAAGTAAATGATAATCCTGTGGAAAACTTTGATAAAAACATTCTTGAATATAATATAAAATTAGAGAATGATATAAATTCAGTAGATATTTCAAGTATTAGAGAAAGTTTAACTTCAACAGTAACAGGAAATGGAAAGTATTCTTTAATAGAAGGAAATAATGAAATATTATTAACAGTAACAAGTGAATCCGGAAGTGAAAAGATATATAAATTAAATATATATAGAAAATATGATAATTATTTAAAATCAATTATTACAGATAGAGGCGATATTACTCCTGAATTTGATAAGAATATTCTTGATTATAAACTTAATGTTTCAAACAATATTTCAAATATAACTGTAATAGGAATGAAATCTAATAAAGAATCAACTGTAATAGGAAATGATAAATATGATCTTAATGTTGGAGAAAATAAAATAAATATAAAGGTTATCTCTAAAGATAATGAAGAAAGAATTTATACTTTAACAGTAACAAGACAACAATCAAGTAATAATTATTTGAAATTATTAAGTATAAGTGAAGGAACATTTGATAAATCTTTTGATAAAAATATTCAAAATTATACTGCATTAATATCAAATGAATTTGAAAGTGTAAATATTGATTATGAAACTGAGGATGAAAATGCGACAGTAAAAATAATTGGTAATGAAAATTTGGTATTAGGAAATAATCAAATCATAGTAAGAGTAAGTGCAACAAATGGTGAAGAAAGAGATTATATTTTGAACGTAGTTAGACAAGAAAAAGAAGAGTTTAGTAACTATTTATCAAGTTTAACAGTAGATAAAGGAACACTTACACCAGAATTTAAAAAAGAAGTTAATGAATATACAGTAACAGTACCAGAAAATGAGGATACAATAACTGTAAGTGGTGTAAGGGAAAGTATATATTCTGAAGTAACTGGGTTTGGTAAATATAATTTAAATGTTGGAAGAAATGAAATATATATTAAAGTTATAAGTAAAGATAAAAAGGAAAGAACTTATAGAATTGTTGTTTACAGGTCAGAAAGTAATGAAGCAAGATTATCAAATCTATTATTTGAAGAAGGAGTTGTTATGCCTGTCTTTAATAAAAATATTTTTGAATATTCAATGAATGTAACAACAAATACAAATTCTTTAACACCATTATTAATTACAACAATAAATCCAAATGCAAGTTATGAAATAATAGGAAATAAAAATTTAGAATTAGGAAATAATGAAGTAATTATAAGAGTAACAGCAGAGGATAAAAAGACTATATTAGACTATAAAATTAATGTTATAAAAGAAATAAATCCTATAGCTAAACTTAAGAGTTTACAAAGTAATGTTGGAGAACTAAACCCAGTGTTCGACAAAGATAATAAAGGTATATATGTAATAAGTGTAGCTAATGATGTAAAGAGTATAATATTAACTGGTGAAAAAGAATATGAGTCATCAACAGTAACAGGACTTGGCATCCATACATTAGTTGAAGGAGATAATCCAATAACTGTAGAAGTAATAAGTGAAAGTGGAAACAAATTCTCTTATGCATTAAATGTAATAAGAGAAAAATCATCAAATGCATATTTATCTAATTTAGGCGTAAGAGGTTATGATATTACTCCAGCGTTTGATAAGAAAGTTACATCTTATACATTGGATGTTGATTCATCTGTTAACTATGTAAATATATATGCTAGTTTAGAAAATTCTTCATCAGTAGTAACAGGTATTGGTAATAAAGATTTATCATATGGTGAGAACGAATTTGATATTTTAGTAACTGCAGCAAATGGTGATACAAAAACATATAAAATGGTTATAAATAGACCATATGTAGAAAGTAATAAAATTAAAAATTTATCTGTAAATGAAGGAAGTTTAAGTCCATCATTTGATAAAGAAATTCAAAATTATGATATTTATATTCCATACGAAAATGAGTCATTATCTTTAAATGTAGAGTTAGAAGATGAAAATTCAAGTTTCGAAATAAAAGGAAATAAGAATTTTAAAGTAGGAGAAAATAAAGTAGAGATAGAAGTTACAAGTAAAAGTGGAAATAAGAGAATATATACATTATATGTAGTTAGACAAGTCGCAAGTAATAATTATTTAAAAAATATATATGTATCAGATGGTGAATTAAGTCCATCATTTGATAAGTATCAATCTAGTTATGAAGTAAATGTTTCGAATGATGTAAAACAAATTACTGTGGATGCTGATTTAGAAGATAAAAATGCAACATTAACAGGAAATGGAACATATGAATTAACAAGAGGAGAAAATATAATTAATTTAATTGTTAAATCAACAACAAATGTAGAAAGAGTGTATACGATAAAAGTTATTCAAAATTTATCTGATAATAATTTATTATCAAAGCTAAGTGTAAGCGAAGGAATATTATCGCCAACATTTGATTCAAAAATAAATGAATATAGTGTAAATGTTTCATCAAATATTAGAAAAATAACAATTGATGGAGAAGTTTCAGATGAAAATTCAACTGTATTAGGATTTGGAGAAAAGAGTCTTGATAATCATGAAAATTTATTTGAAATAATAGTAACAAGTGAAAGTGGAATTGTTAATATTTATAGAGTGAATATTGTAAGAGATTTATCTAGTGAAAAAGGATTACTAACATTTTATCCTTCAGTTGGATCTCTTGATAAAGAGTATTCAGATAATGAAAATGAATACACATTAAATCTTGATTCAAATACAAGTGTAGTAAATATGAATATAACTTTAAAAGATGAAAAAGCTACTATAACAGGTGATAGAATTATTGTTATTAATAGCCTAAATAGTGCGGTTATTTATAAGATTACTGCAGAAGATGGAAGCATGAGAACAATAACACTAAATATAATAAAAAAGGCATCAATAGAGGATATAAGTATAGAGGAAAATAATATAGTTATAGTAGAAGGAGAAAGTAAAAAAATAAATATAGAAACAGTTCCAGCAGGAATAGAAACAAAATATATTTATGAAACAGAAAATAATGATGTAGTTAAAATAGATGAAAATGGATTAGTAACAGGATTAAAAGAAGGAACTGCAAATATAGTAGTATATCCGGAAATAGATAGTACAATAAAGAAAAATATTGTAGTGCAAGTATTATCAAAAACAATAAATAGTGAAACATATAAAATAGTAAGAGAAGAAGATAAATATATTATTGGAATAGAAGAAGGAACAACAATATCAGAATTTATATCAAATATAGAAAATGATAGTAGTACATTAAAAATATATAATAAAGATTTAGTAGAAGAGTTAGATTATACAAGTGTAGTAAAAACAGGTCAAATAATAAAATTAATTATAAATGGTAAAGAATATGATGAATTACTATTAATAGTAAGAGGAGATATAAATGGAGATGGAGAAGTAAACGTAACAGATAAAACAATAATAAAGAATCATATATTAAGTAAAGAAGAAATAACAGATTATAGAAAATATGCGGTAGACGTAGTAGAAGATAATGAAATAAATGTATCAGATAATACAAAACTAGGAAATTATGTATTAGGGAAAATAACTACATTAAATTAAAAAGGAATAATCAATGAAAAAAGATTATTCTTTTTTTAGTTTTTTAATATTTTTGTGAATATAATAAGTTTAGAAGAATTTGGATATGAAAAGTATAAAGTAGACCTTGAATATATAAGAGAAAA
>CAKPEJ010000023.1 GCA_934149325.1 uncultured Bacilli bacterium | reverse complement strand
ATGATATAAAGAAAAAGATAGGAAAACCTAAAAAAGAAAAGAAGATAAAGAAAGATATATATGAATATAAAAAACTATATTATAATGGAATGACTTTAACACTAAGAGAAGATTATGATGATTTTATGTTAATAAAGGCTGAAATAACAGGCAGAAATTATAAAACTTCAAGAGGAATAAAAATTGGAAGTAGAATAAAAAAAGTTATGAATAAATATAATGTAGAAAACGAAATAGGAACATATATCTATGGAAATTATTCAGTTAGTGCACTAAATGAATCAGAGATAACAGGAAACATATACCAAGGAATAAGAAGCAAAGAAGATTTGATTTATATTAATAGAGATGCAATAGTTGATGGAAGAAAATCTAACGTTGCAAAGATAATTTTCGAATATAAAAAAGGAAGAGTAAAGAAAATAACATGGAGTTATGATTATGAATAAGGAATACTTTTCCTTTTTTTTATTTTGGTAATTAAATCTATTGAAAAAAAATATATAAGATGATATAATTTAATATAAGAAAATAGGTGATATAATGGGGAAAATAAAAAAGCTAGAAAAAAAACAACTAGCTGTTATTGCATTAGTGATAACATTAACTATAACTAGTTTACTTGTGTATAATAAAGTTGCTCGTGCAGATACTGCAGCAAATAAGGTTGCAATTAAAAATGCATATATTACAGGAATAGACACAGGTTCTGGTAATTTTGATTCAACAGATGGTATTAATTATGATAGTTCTTCTGCATATACAAAAGATAGTGATTATACTCCTGGTAACGATTCAAATTCCAAGAATAGAATTATTAGATCTTTTGATGCTTTAACTTATCATTTGGATTTTGAAATAATGGGTAAAACTCCTGGTAATGATTTTGAAGAAAGAACAGTAAGTGTCAAGATAACATTATCAGATGAAGAAGCAAAATATGTTTCATTTGATAAAACTTCTAAAACGGGTGAAACAACAAGAACAATTTCATTTGGTGGTATAGACACATATGGTAACTTTAAAAAGGATATTACTTTATATGTTTTAGGTGCCCCAAATGGAATGAAAATTCATCCAAAATTTGAGATACAAGAAAGTACAAATACTGACGCTAATTATTTAGTAACACTTGGTAAAGTATCAGATGATGTAACTAACTATGAATATGACACTGATAAAACAACAAAGTATAGTACTCGTCCTAATACAACTGGGTTTTACAATTATATGCCTACAGTTGTATCTTCTAAAACAGCAACTATGAAAATTAATTTAATTAATGATTTAGGAAGAGAAGGACAAAAAGCTAATTATAACGATTTAGTCGGAAGATATTTAACTTATGAAATAGGATTAGCAATAGAAGGCGATGTTAATAAAGGAATAAAGGGATTAACAATGCCAAATGGTAGTGATATTACATTTGATGTAGGAGTATCACAAGATGGAAGTACTAAAACAGTATTACTTGAAAATAATTGGGTTAGAACATATTCCCCAGATAAGGTAGCAGACATTGATTCAACAATCGTAGATTTACCTTATGGTTCTGGATCTGATGCAAGTAAAAGAACTCCTTATCCAGGTAATTTAAAATTAACTAAAAAAGATGATAGTAATTATTCAGCAAATATATCTGGTTATAACATTTCATACTTAACAGCTAGTAATTATGCTTCAGGTGGACAAATTCCAAAGAATGATTTTTATATCGGATCTTATGCAATTACAGTTTTTTCTCCAAGAACAACAGAAGATGGAAAAAATACAATTACATCAACTATGAATATTACAAATGGAAAGGCTACAGATATATCAAATCAAAATATATCAATACCATCTACATCACAAAGTAGATTGAATAATTATTACCAAGTAATGGATTATTCTATAACCGGTGAATTTTATGATGATTTAAATTCTAAGTTGTCTATTGATGGTAAGAATGGTTCTGGTTCTATATCAAAAGGAACTACAGTAACATTTAGAACAACATTTAATTATAAAAAGACTTTATCTGATCAAGGATTGAAAGAAGTAATAAAAGTTGATCCAAATGCTTATAGAGTTATTCCGAAGAGTGATATGGAAGACATAAATATAACACTTGAAACAGTAGATGGCAAAAAAATATCAAAAGATGATTTTGAAGTAAAATATGTTTCAGGAAATTATAAAAATGAAAATTATGTTGCGACAAATTATGATGATTTAACACTTGACTCTAGATTAAGTTCAGAAGATGTTGATACTATAAAATCTCAATGTGCAATAGTTAATAGAGATTTATCTAAATACAATGTAGATCAAATAATGAATTTATATGGAGGTCCTTGTATAAAGGCTAAGGACGAATCATTTGAACAAAGTTTTGATAAGATTGTTAAGGCAAAAACAACAGATGATGAAAAAGAAGTTCCAATTACAAAAGTAATTGTTCAAACAAAAAAAGGTGTTGTATTACCAGATAATGTAAAAGTAATTGTTGATATTCCTTTAAGAGTTAGAAATGTTGGTGATATAACTCAAACATATCAAGCAACAGTAGTTGCAACTTCATCTGATTATGATAAAAATATTACATATTATGGCCCAAGAATTTCTGAGGCTACAACAAGTATTACTAATCCAGATAATTATAAAAAAACTACATATAAAGGGAATGAATTTATTGGACGTGATGATGCTTTATGGGGTGATTCATTAAAAATAGTTAATTTTACATCAAGACAAGTTTTAACAGTTACAAATAAGAATGCTGATGGAAGTACAAAAATTAGATATAATTCTAATGAAGGTGAAACAATCCATTACAATATTAAAACAATAATAGAAGATAATAATATGAATGTTGGAGCAGATGATGTTTGGTATATAAATAATTTAAAAGTTACAGTTACTATTCCAAGTGATTTAGAATATATTCCTAATAAAAAACTAGGGACACCAGTTGTTGAAACTAAAGATGGAAATACAATATTAACTTATACATTACCTTATACTAAACCAAATCAAAAAATAAAAGATATTTATTTTGATGCAAATATATCCCCAACAATAATTGGAAGTGGTGTACCAATTACTGTTACAAGTAAAGTAGAAGCAATAAATATTAATAATGAAGTAGATTCAAGTTATTTTGGATTTTTATCTTCAAGTTTCTCAATATATGCATCAGGAGATACTAACGTTATTTTATCTACAAAAGTAGGTGAAGAAGGCTCTGTTGTTGAAAAAAATCAACAATTTAGTTATTATCTTAAAGCATATAATAATACTGAACTTGATTTAAATGATTATTCTATTATGGATATATTACCTTCATCAGGTAATAATCAAGGTTCAGAATTTACAGGAAATTACAAAGTAAAAATAGATCTTCCAACATCATTTGGAAATGCTAAAGTTTATTGCTCAACAAAGGATTATAGTAATTTAGTTGCTAAGGTAAATGATAAAAATAATGAATTTAAAGAATGTAATGCAATGGATGATTTTGTGTCTGCAACAGCAATAAAAATAACAAATATTTCAATTGCAAATAGACATTATATGGATCCAATAAAAGTAACAATTTTACCAACAGGAAATAGTTATTCAAATAAGTATGTTAATTCATTCTATGGTGAAGGAGCAGATGATTCTAAATTTACACAAAGAAGCTCAAATAAAACTACTGTAAGAGTAGTAAGTAGATCGATTTCTGGTAGAATTTTTATGGATGTTAATGAAAATGGAATTGAAGATACAGGTGATAAATATTTATCTGGTATGAAATTAGTTTTATACAAGTTAGACAATGACAATAATATGAATAAAATTTCCGAAACAACAACAAACAATAATGGTGAATATAAATTTAAAGATTTAGATTCAGGAAAATATAAAGTAAGATTAGAGGAAATAGATCCAAACAAATATGATTTAACATTAAGATATGGTACAGAAGATTTAGAACATGATTCTGATGCATATAAAGTAGACGATAAAACATATGAAATAAGTAATAAAAGAGTTCCAGATTCAACTGATCCTGTAGGAATTGTACTTTCTAGAAAAATTGAAAATGTAACCGATATGAATGTTGGTTTAATCACTAAAAAATCTTTCGGATTTGATATTGCAAAATATATAACAAAGGTTGAATTAAATACAACGGCTGGATTAAATACATATAATTATACTAATCAAAATAAAGTATCATTAAGTGTAAAAAATAGTTTAAAAGCTACAGCTAGAGTTTATTATGGTATTAAAATAGAAAACAATTCTAATTCAGCTGGTTACGTAAAATTAGTAAATGAATCAATTCCAGATGGATTAAACTTTAATATAAATGATTCGTATAATTCACAATGGATTTACCAAGATGGACAAGTTAGAAGTATAGTCTATGAAAATGATTTGATTAAACCAGGTGAAACAAGATATTTACAAATTGTACTTGATATGCCAACTCAATTAGAAGCAAGAAGTTTCATCAATACTGTAACTTTACTTGATATAGAAAGATATGAACCTGAAAAACTTGCTGCTGATACAAATGCAGAGCCAAGTACATATGAAGTTGGAGATTCTGTAAGTTATGCTGGAATTAATTGGCATGTTATAAAATCAGAAGATATAAATGGTGATGAAGTTGTAACATTACTTGCTGATTCAGGATCAATAAGTTTTACTTCTGGACATACATCATCAACAACAGATACATACAAATGGAGTACTTCAAAAATAAATAAATATTTAAATGGTGGATTATTAGATTTAACTAGTAATTTAACTAAAAAGACTACATTAAATTTATCATCATTATATGATAATGTAATCTGTGATGATGCATCAGGAACACCAAATATGTCTTATGGAGGAACAATTGGTGGAACTTGTCAATCAGGATTATATGAAACATCAAAGGTTAGATTGTTAACAGCAGAAGAATTTAATACGTTAACGTCAAGTGGATTAACTGATTTATCATGGTTATATAATAAAAAAGATTTCTGGTTAATGAATTCAGTCTGGGTAGAACAAAAGCATGATGTTTATGGAAGAATTACTGACATTACAAATGTTAAAGGTTTAGCTCAATATGTACATGAAACATCTGTTATGACTGGATATAATTCATCAAGTAAGAATTCTTGGACTTATGCAAATACAAATAAAGATGTAAGACCAGTAATTAAAGTTTCAAGTAGAAATGTAATATTGGAACAATAGTGTAAAATAAAAACTGAAGAAATTCAGTTTTTTTCTTTTTTCATATAAATTATTTTAATTTTATTGTATAATTATATAGAGGTGAAATTATGAAAATATTATCAGTAAATGCAGGTAGTTCATCATTAAAATTTCAAATGTTTGAAATGCCAGAAGAAAAAGTTTTAATATCAGGTGTTTTTGAGAGAATTGGTATTGAAAATAGTTTTTATACAATAAAAATTAATGGAGAAAAAATTGAGAAAAAAGCAGAACTAAAAAATCATGAAGTTGCTGTTCAAATATTAATAAAAGAATTATTAGAAAATAAAGTTATTAATTCACTAGATGAAATAAAAGGAGTAGGACATAGAATCGTTCATGGTGGTGATAAATATTCTAAATCAGTTATTCTTAATGAACAAGTTTTAAAAGATATTGAAGAATTAAATGATTTAGCACCATTACATAATCCAGCAAATATAATGGGTGTTAGAGCATTTATGAATGCCATTCCATCAGCAGTTCAAGTTGGATGCTTTGATACAGCATTCCATCAAACTATTAAAGAAGATAGATATATTTATGCTGTCCCATATGAATGGTATGAAAAATATGGTGTTCGTAAATACGGTTTTCATGGAATGAGTCATAGATATGTTTCAGAAAGAGCAAGCGAAATATTAGATAAAGAATTTTCTAATGTAATAGTTTGTCATTTAGGTCAAGGTGGATCAATTAGTGCTGTTAGAGATGGTAGATGTATAGATACAACTATGGGATTTACCCCAAATTCTGGAATTGTTATGGGATCTCGTTCAGGCGATATTGATTATGGAATAATTCAATTCATTGCTAAAAAGACAGGGAAAACTCTAGAAGAAATAGACCATGATTTAAATAAAAATAGTGGTATGCTTGGAATAAGTGGTGTTTCTAGTGATTTTAGAGATATAGATGCAAAAATAGGTGAAAAACATAAACCTTCTATACTTGCACACCATGTTTATGTTAATTCCATAGTAGGTTATATTGCTAAATATTATGTTGAATTAGGTGGAGTAGATGCAATTTGCTTTACAGCAGGTGTAGGAGAAAATGCACCTCATATAAGACGTATGATTATAGATAGACTTGAATGTTTGGGACTAAAAGTTGATAGAGAAAAGAATGATCAAATTCGTGGTGAAGAAGGAATAATAACAAAACCTGAATCAAGTGTACCTTGTTATGTTATTCCAACAAATGAAGAAGTTATGATTGCAAGAGATACAGAAGAATTAATAAAATAAAAAATAGAAATAGGTGTTAATAATGAAAAAAGAAATATACAATAAAATAAAGAAAAACGATAAAATTGTAATCGCAAGACATATAGGAGCAGATCCAGATGCATTAGGTAGTACAATAGGACTAAAAGAAATAATACTTAATACTTTTCCAAAGAAAAAAGTATCAGTAATAGGTGTTTATTCATCAAAATTCAAATACATGGGAAAACTTGATAAATTAGATGAATCAGAAATAGGAGAATCTTTATTAATAGTTTGTGATACTCCAGATACAAGAAGAATTGATGGAGTAAAAGATGTTACAAAATTTAAAGATGTAATAAAAATAGATCATCATCCTGAAATTGATCATTTTGCAAGTACTACATGGGTTGATGATACAGAATCAAGTGTATGCCAAATGATAATGGAACTTACATATGCAACAAAATTAAAAATGTGTAAAAGTGCTGCAGAAAAATTATTTATGGGTCTTGTTTCAGATACAAATAGATTCTTATTTTATTACACAACACCAAATACTATGAGAATTGTATCAAAATTAATTGATGATACTAAAATAGATTTTACATCATTATATGATGATTTATATGCAAGACCACTTGCTGAAGTAAGACTTCAAGGATACATGGCAGAAAATATGATTGTAACAGAAAATGGTTTTGCATATATAAAACTAACTGATGAAGTTATTAGAAGTTTTAATGCAGATCCTGCAAGTAGTGGTAATTTAGTTAATAGTTTTAATAATATAAATGAAGTTTTAGTTTGGGTTACTTTTTCAGAAGATATTAAACAAAAACAAATAAGAGTTAATGCAAGAAGTAGAGGACCAGTTATAAATAAAACATTAGAAAAATACAATGGTGGAGGTCATAAATTTTCTTCAGGTGCAAAATTAAAATCATTTGAAGAAGCTGATGCATTAATTAAAGATTTAGATGAATTATGCAAAAACTATAAAAAAGAAAATTAGAAAAAAGAAAATTGGGAATATTTTCTTTTTTTCTTTAAATATGATATAGTTATGTTTAGATGAGGTGAATAAAATGAATTTAAATGGCAAGGTAGCGCTTATAACAGGTGCTTCAAGGGGAATTGGAAGATCATGTGCAATTGATTTGGCTAAAAATGGATGCAATATTGTTATAAATTATAAATCAAATGAAACAGAAGCTAAAAAGGTACAAGATGAAATAAAAAAATATAATGTAAAATCTATTACATATAGATGTGATGTATCTAAAGAAGAAGAAGTTAAAAAAATGATAGATTTTACTGTTGAAAACCTTGGTAAAATAGATATATTAGTTAATAATGCAGGGATTGCAATAGATACATTGGTTACAGATAAAAATGTAGATGATTTTTTAGAAATTTTAAACGTTAATCTAATTGGAACGTTTTTAACATGTAAATATGCAAGTAAATATATGCTTGAAAATAAATATGGCAAAATAATAAATATATCTTCTACAAATGGAATAGATACAGTTTATCCAGAAAGCTTAGATTATGATGCATCAAAAGCAGGAGTAATATCTTTAACAAAAAACTTAGCCAAAGAATATTCACCATATATTAATGTAAATTCAGTCGCACCAGGTTGGGTAAATACTGATATGAACAAGGACTTATCTGATGAATTTATGATTAATGAAAAAGAAAAAATAATATTAAATAGATTCGCTGAGCCAGAAGAAATAGCTAAAGTTGTTACCTTTTTATCGAGTGATGATGCAAGTTATATAAATGGAACTGTAATTAGAGTAGATGGAGGAGTTAATTAATTATGTTAGAAAAAATAATCTCAGAAGCAGAAGAAACCTTAAAAGATAAATTTAATGAATTTCAAGATATTTGTGACTTTAATAGTGAAAAGGTATTAAAAGCTTTTCAAAATAATAGATTATCAGAAAATCATTTTAACAGTACAACAGGGTATGGTTATGGTGATATAGGAAGAGACGCTATTGAAAAAATTTATTGTGATATTTTTAAATCAGAAGATGCTCTTGTTAGAAGTCAATTCATTTCTGGTTCTCATGCACTTACAGTTGCGCTATTTGCTGTTTTAAGACCAAATGATACCTTACTTAGTATAACAGGAACCCCTTATGATACTTTACATGAAGTAATAGGAATAAAAGAAAATAGTAGTTCACTTAAAAGTTTTGGAGTTAAATATGAACAAATAGAATTATTAGATGATGATTTTGATTATGAAAAAATAAAAGAAACTTTAAATAATAATAAAATAAAAATGATTGAGATTCAAAGATCAAAGGGTTATTCTACAAGAAAAAGTATTGATATTACTAAATTAGAAAAAGTAATAAAATTTATAAAAAATATAGATAAAGATGTAATTATAATGGTTGATAATTGTTATTGTGAATTTGTCACAAAAAAAGAACCAATTGAAGTTGGTGCTGATATTGTTGTTGGGTCACTTATAAAAAATCTTGGTGGAGGTATTGCTCCAAATGGTGCTTATATTGTTGGACAAAAAAAATTAATAAATTTATGTGCTGAAAGGCTTACTTTACCTGGGGAGGGAAAAGAAGTAGGCCCAACTCTTGGAATAAATAGATCAATATTACAGGGATTATTCATGGCTCCTAGCGTTGTAAAAAATGCTCTTAAAACAGCAACGCTTGCTAGCTATATTTTAGAAAAATTAGAATATAAAGTTGAACCTAGATATTGTGACAAAAGAGCTGATATTGTTCAAAATATAGAATTTGGCAATAAAGAAAAATTAATAAAATTCTGTCAAGGTATACAAAAATTTTCACCAGTTGATTCTTTTGTAACACCAGAACCATGGCCAATGCCTGGTTATGATGATGAAGTAATTATGGCAGCAGGCACATTTACACAAGGATCATCAATTGAACTTTCCTGTGATGGACCAATAAGAGAACCATATATAGCATATATGCAAGGGTCATTAACATATGAATATGGTAAAATTGCTGTCATTAATGCTATTAAATTATTAGAGGATTAAATAATATACGAGGATCTAAATTATGATCCTTTTTTTAATTCTTGTATTTCTGATTCTAAAGCTTCAATCATTTTTTTTAATAATTCTATTGTATCGTCCCTTTCATAATTTTGGTTAGAGGTATTTTTATTAATTGAAGATTTATCAAGTCCTCTTTCTGTCATAACTTGCTTATAAAATGCATTTGTAGATAAAACTTGAGCAACAAGCATTAACCAATTTCCTAAAGCATTTTGTTCGTTTGCTGTAAGATCATCTATTAACAAATATCCAACACCAACAGCACTTAAACTAAATAATTTTGGTGGAATATTAGGTATCAAATTCATAAATTTCACCTTCATTTTATAAAAAGATTGCTACATATTAATATATATGTTACAAATATTCTAAAATTTAAACATATTTAACCCATAATTTTATATTAAATTGGTAGTATATAAATATGGAGTAAAATTTATGAAAAAAACAAAAAAAATAATAAAATGGATTTTAAAGATAATAATTTTTATAGTAATTGTTGTGATAATTTATTTATCTTTTATCAATATTTTAAAAAGCATAAGAAAAAGAAGTATAAATGATGAAAATTGGCTTAATAAAAATATTAAAATCGTATACAATGAAAAGCTTGGAAAAAATATAATGAGTATAAAAATAAAAGATTACGTTAATATTTTTAGTGAAAAATATCAAAAGATAGTTGATAATAAAATAAATGAACTTATAAGAAAAAATAACTATACACTTGATAATCCATTATTAATATATAATCCATATGGTACAAACACATTGTCAATAAACATATATTTTAATACAGATAGTAATGTGAAAGTTAGTTATAATATTTCTGTCAATGATAAAAATATAAAAGATTATAGTAATACTTTATACAATGAGGATGGTTTTTCTAAAAATCATGAATATCAAATTATTGGACTTATAAAAAATAAAAAAAATAAAATTTTGATAAAAACTATGGATGAAAATGGTAAAGAAGATTCTAAAAGTTTTAAAATAAATACTCCTGATACAAAGTCAAATGTTGATTTAAAATTAAAATCAACAAAAGGTTCAAGTAAATCAGAATTAGAGAATGGATTATATGCAATTTTAGGCCATGATAAATCATTTAATTCAAATATATATTTATATGATAATGAAGGTGTATTAAGAGGAGAATTACCACTTAAAAATTATAGAACTGATAGAATAGAATTTATAAATAACAAGATGCTCTATAGCTATAAAAAATCTGGTTTCTTACAAGTAAATAGATTAGGTAAAATAGATAAAATTTATAATATTAATGGATATACTATGCACCATGATTATAAATATGATGAAAAAAATAATAAACTTTTAATACTTGCTAATGAAAATGGAGCAAACTAAATAGAAGATATAATTATATCTCTTGATTTATCAACAGGAAAAGTGAAAAAAGTTCTTGATATGAAAAATATATTGGAAGATATGTATAAAACCGCTGTTTCACCAGAATCAGGTAATACATATGGTGGTGATGAATTAGATTGGATCCATTTAAATAGTTTAGATATTATTGGAAATGATATTGTATTAAGCTCAAGAGAACTTAGTTCCATAATTTATATAGAAGATATATATCAAAATCCAAAATTAAAATATATAATATCTGATTTGTCTGTTTATAAAAATACAAAATATGAAAAATATGTTTATTCAAAAAATGGTGAATTTGTTTCTCAAGCCGGTCAACATACAATAACATATGTAGCAGCAGAAGATGATACATATTATTTGGCAATGTATAACAATAACTTTGGATCATCTAGAACTCGCCCGGATTTTGATTGGTCATATTTTCCAGGCGTTGTAACTTATAAAAATGGTGAAAAATCAATGTATTATTTATATGAAGTAAAAGAAAAAAGTAGGACATATAAACTTGTTAAATCAATAAATTTACCTTATTCAAGTATAGTTAGTAGTATTCAAAATTTACAAAAAAATTATGTCACAAGTTCTGGAATGAATCATTCATATGGTGAATATGATAATGATGGTAATTTGATCAAACAATTTGATTATACTTCAAAAAAATATGCTTATAGAGTTTTTAAATATTCCTTTAATAAGTTTTTCTTTGATTAAAATATTTTATTAAGTATTAATGATGAAATAAAAATGTACAAAAATGAATAAATTTTTGTATGTTTTTCTTTTAAAACTTTTTTTCTTTTTTAATATCAAATTTAATATTAGATAAATATTATGTATTATACATACGTTTTCCATATATTTTTTTTGCCTTTTTTCTTTCTTGGTTGACTTTATTAAAAATTAATTTTATACTAATAATATATAGTTTAATAATAAATTTATATATAGATAATTAAGGAGGAAAATATGGAACAATTATTATTTTCCATTCTTGGATTATTCTTTGGCGCTTTAATAACTATAATAATAACTATAATTATAATTAAATCTAAAGAAAATAAATATGATAATATTATTGAAAAGGCTAAAAAAGAAGCTGAAAAGTATAAAAGAGACTCAATTTTAGAAGTAAAAGAAGAACAATATAATTTAAAGCAACAATTTGAAAATGATTTGAAAGAAAAGAAGGAAGAAGCAAGAAATCTTGAAGAAAGATTACAACAACGTGAAAATAGTATTGATAGAAGAGACCAAATACTTCAAGATAGAGAAAATTTATTATCAGAAAAAGAAATTTCTTTAGAAAAAAGACAAAAAGATATTCAAATAATGGAAGAAAAAACAAATGAGATTTTAAAAGAGGAATTAGAAAGACTAGAACAAATTTCAGGGTTTACTAAAGATGATGCTAAAAAGCTTGTTATGAAACGCGTAGAAGATTCTATGACTCGTGAAATAGCAGCTTATATTAAAGACAAGGAGGCAGAAGCAAAGTTAAATGTTGATAAGAAAGCAAAAAATTTATTAACTTTATCTATGCAAAAATATGCATCAGATGTAACAAATGAAGTTACTGTCTCAGTAATTGATTTACCAAATGATGATATGAAAGGTCGAATTATAGGACGTGAAGGAAGAAATATAAGAACTATTGAAGCTGTTACAGGTGTTGATTTAATTATAGATGATACTCCTGAAACAATTGTGCTTTCTTCGTTTGATCCTATGAGAAGAGAAATTGCAAAAGTTACAATTGAGACTTTAATCAAAGATGGTAGAATTCATCCAAGTAGGATTGAAGAGGTGTATGATAAAGTTTGTGACGATATACATAAAAAGGTTATTGAAAAAGGTGAAGAAGCAATATTTAGTTTGGGTTTAAGTAATGTTGATCCTGAATTGATTGAAATAATTGGTAAGTTGTATTTTAGAACAAGTTTTGGACAAAATGCATTAAAGCATTCTATTGAGGTTGCTAATTTAACTGGAATATTAGCTGGTGAGATTAGTGAAAATGTTCAGCTTGCAAAAAGAGCAGGGTTGCTTCATGACATAGGAAAAGCAATTGATTTTGAAGTTGAAGGAAGTCATGTTGATATTGGAGTTGAGATTGCAAAAAAATATAATGAGGATGATGTAGTAATAAATGCAATTGCTTCACATCATGGGGACGTAGAAGCAACAAGTGTAATTTCATCTTTGGTAGCAGTTGCTGATGCTATTAGTGCATCAAGACCAGGTGCACGTAATGATTCGTTAGAAAATTATGTAAAAAGATTACAACAATTAGAAGAAATTGCAAATAGTTTTGAAGGCATTGAAAAGTCATTTGCACTTCAAGCTGGACGTGAATTAAGGGTAATTGTTAAACCGGAAGAAATAGATGAATTAACTGCTGTTAAGGTTGCTAGAGATATAAAAAATAGAATAGAAAATGAAATGCAATACCCAGGAACTGTAAAAGTAACTCTAATACGTGAAACAAGAGTTGTAGAAGAAGCTATGTAATATAGTTTCTTTTTTCATATTTATAAATATATTTCATATGATTTTATAGGTGATATCATGAAAAATGCTATAAATTATTATTATGATATTTATGTTAATGATATTGTAAAAACTGAAAAAGATTATTATTTTTATCATGATAATGAAGAATATCACTTTGTAATATTTAATAGACCTTTAGATGATATTAAACCTTTATATGAATTAAATGTTGAGATGCTTAATTATAATGTTTTATCACATAAAATTATTTTAAACAAGAATAATGAAATTTTGACGACATTAAATGATGTATCTTACATGTTAATTAAAAATTGTAATTACAAAAATAAATTTGTATTTATAAATGATCTTGTATATTTACAAAAGAAAACTGCATATATAAAATATAATGATGAGTTACTTAGAAATAATTGGGTAAAAATGTGGTCTGATAAAATTGATTATTATGAATATCAAATAAGTCAGTTTGGAAAAAAGTATCCAATATTATGTGATAGTTTAAGTTATTATATAGGAATGGGCGAAAATGCAATTAGCTATTTAAAAAATAATTATAAGATGGAAAATGATTTTGATAAAAATTCGCTTGTAGTATCACATAAACGTATAAATGTTGTGGAAGGGAGTTTTGAGTTTTACAATCCGTTAAATTATATAATTGATAGTAGGGTTAGAGATGTGTCTGAGTATATTAAAAATAGATTTTTTTATCAGAATTTAAATTTTTATGAAATTAGGACATATATGGACTATGCAAGTTTTGATAAGAATGAATATATTATGCTTTTTTCAAGATTATTGTTTCCGACGTATTATTTTGATGTTTATGATGATATAATAAATAATAATTTGAAAGAAGAAAAGATAATTAGTATAATAAACAAAAATGAATTATATGAACAATTTTTAGTTATTGTGTATAATTATATTGTGAAAGAAAAAAATATCTTTATAGAACCTATTGAATGGCTTATAAAATGATATTTTTATTTTTCTTTTATTTCTTTAACTTCTAATACATCAGGGATTTCAGATGTTAAAATTTCTTCAACAGTATCCTTGATAGTTGAATCAGAGAAAATACAATTAGAACAATTACCAAGTAATTTTATATATACTGTTCCTTTTTCTTCGTCGAATTTAATAAATTCTACGTCACCTCCATCATTGATTAGAAATGGTCTGATTTTTTCAATTACAAATTTTATATTTTCAATAATGTCCATTAAGTTCGTTCCTTTCATATTTAATTAATAAAAATCATATTGTAAATATATTATACAATAATACAAAAAAATAATAAAGTTGAATGTATTTTTTTTTGAAAATATGATAGAATAATTTTTGAGGTATTATGTAATGAAATATAGAAAAGGAGAAATTATCAATGTAGAAGTAACAGCAATTGAACCTTATGGCGCATTTGTTAAAGTTGATGATGTTTATACAGGGTTAATTCATATATCTGAAATAAATGGATATTATATTAGTGATATATACAAATTTTTTTCAGTAGGTGATCTTGTTAAGGCAAAAATATATTCTATAGATGATGAAAAAAAACAGATTAAATTTACTATGAAAAATTTGTATTATAATAAAACAGAAATTAATAAAAATAGATTGATTGAAACTCAATTAGGATTTTCAGATTTGAAAGATAATCTGCCAAAATGGATTGCTATCGCCGAAAATAGCATGAAAAATGTTAAAAAATGAAAAAATTAATTAAATTTCATTGACAAATTTTTATATCAATGATATATTTAATCATGTCAACGTTTGTTGTTTTGTGGATTCTTAGCTCAGTTGGTTAGAGCACCTGCCTTACAAGCAGGGGGTCATAGGTTCGAGTCCTATAGAGTCCACCATTTGCCGAAATAGCTCAATTGGTAGAGCAACTGACTTGTAATCAGTAGGTTGCGGGTTCAATTCCTGCTTTCGGCACCATTCGGGAAGATAGCGAAGTGGTTAAACGCGGCAGACTGTAAATCTGCTCCTTCGGGTTCGATGGTTCGAATCCATCTCTTCCCACCATAGCTTGCCTCGTAGCCAAGTGGTAAGGCATCAGACTTTGACTCTGACATGCGCTAGTTCGAATCTAGCCGAGGCAGCCATTTATGTTGTATATGTCCTGTTAGCTCAGTTGGTAGAGCATTTGACTTTTAATCAAAGGGTCATGCGTTCAAGTCGCATACAGGACACCATTTAGTGAATTACTTGCAGTATTTTTGCAAGTTTTTTAATTTTTTTTAAAAATATATCATATAATTGAAAAAAACACTTGAAAAAAAATTGTTTTTATTATATACTTAAGAAGTCCAATGAATTTTGGATGCATGTGGTGCCTGCCTCAGTGGCGGAATTGGTAGACGCACAGGACTTAAAATCCTGCGTGAGTTAAATCACGTGCCGGTTCAAGTCCGGCCTGAGGCACCAT
>CAKPEJ010000022.1 GCA_934149325.1 uncultured Bacilli bacterium | reverse complement strand
CTTGTTATATCAGTTGCAAAGTTAAGTTGTCTTTCACCAGTTCTATTTCTACCACCACCAACAGCAACTAAAGCACCTGTATTTACATCAACAACAGCAATACCAGCTTGAACTTTATCATCTTTCCATTTCCAAGTTTCACCTGACATTATTTTATTTAATACTTCTTGTTTTGATGTATCTAAATTTGTATATATTTTCATACCTGTTGTATATGGATTAACACCTGTTTTCTTTTCAACTTCTTCAATAACTATATCTATATATGATTGATATTGATTTTGTGTACTTTCAGGATTTGATTTGTTTAATAATGATTCAACAGATATACTTTTTGCAATTTTTTCTTCTTCTTCTGTAATATAACCATGTTTTTTCATAAGATATAAAACTGTACTACGTCTTTCTTCAGCAAGTTTAGGATATCTATATGGATCATATGAACTAGGTGCTTGGAATAAACCAGCAATCAAAGATGCTTCAGCAAGATTTATATCAGAAACTGATTTTCCAAAATAACTTTGACAAGCTTGTTCAACACCATATGAACTATTTCCTAAATATGGAGTATTAACATAGTATTCCATAATTTCTTCTTTTGAATAACTTTTTTCAAGTTTAAATACAGCAATATATATATCAGTAAATTTTCTAACAATACCATCGAAACCTGATGAAACAGTTGATGTATAGTTATTTTTTACAACTTGCATTGATAGGGTAGATCCACCACCAGCATTACCATGTCCAGTAATTTTATTAACTACTTGTCCAGCTGATGCTTTTAAGAAACGAGGTGCATCAAAACCATTATGTTGCATATATCTTGAATCCTCTGTTGCAATAATTGCATCAACTAATACTTGAGGCAAATCATTATAAGCAACTTTTTTTCTTTTTTCAACACCTAATTTTGCTATTTGTTTTCCTGAATTTTCATAAACAATAGATGCTTCAGCCCTATATAAATTATCAGGATCGAAATCAGGAGCTTTTATAACTATATATATAGCAAATATTACAGCTACTATTAAAAAGATTAATAGGAATAATAAAAATAAATTTAATAGAGCTTTTAATATTTTCTTTTTCTTACTTTTATTATTTTTCTTTTTACTTGTTTTTTTCTTTATTTCAGAATCTAATTCTAATTTTTCTGTTTTATCTGATACTTTACTATTTTTTCTTTTATTCTTCTTTATTTGTTTTTGCATATACTCAAATCCTCCACATTCTATAAATATAAGATTTAATATTATATCTATTATTAGAAATATAACCCCCATAGTGCTATTTATTATTAATAAAATTAAGGCAAAAATTAATAGACTTAAATTTATATAAGAATATAATTTATTTTTTTCTATAAATTTTTGAATCTTTTTATTGATAATAATTATTTTTTTCTTTATATCTTTATTTTTCATTTTTCACTCCCAAATAATATTTTTCTATAATCTTTATATAATCTACTCTAGGATAATATTTTTCTTCAATAATATATCCATTATCTTCAATATATTTTAAAGGTATAGATTTAGATTTACTTAAAGTTAAAAAATCTTTTAGATATTTTGTATCCAAGAAAAAAGTTTTATTTAAAATAGTAAACCTAATAATTAAAAAAGAGATTCCACCATGTTCTAAAACCTTTATTAAATGTTTTATTTGATGATCATGTATATTTCTTAATGCAAAAGATGTAGTGCTTTTTGTTTCCTTTGCCTCAAAGTCAATATATTTACCATTATATATTCCATTATAATCGGTTGTAGATGGAACTTCATAATACGCTTCTTTTATTACGGTATTAATTCTTTTATTATAATCAACCTTTACTACTTTTATAGGAGTAGGTTTTTTATAAACAATGGCAATATTATTTTCCAAGTAATATTTATTTGTTATGTTTATATCATTTTCTAAATTCATTCCTCTTTTTCCATAGTTAATGAATTTAGTAGTTGATTTCTTTTTGTTTGGATAATTCATTTTACCACCTTTATAATTATACTATAAATTTATTTTTTTAGGTAGCATTTATTATAAAAAAAATAGATATTTTTGTAATATTTTTATTATAATAATATTTCTTTGTCGAAAGTGTAGAAAAGTGTAAACAATAATGATAGATTATAATAAAAAGGAGAAAATTATGAACAATTTATATTTAATTTATATTTTTAATAATATGCTTGAAGATGTTATAGATAGTAAATTAGATTTAATGAAGAGTGAGATGTAAATATCAGTAAATTGTTGTAAATTGACAAAAGTATCTTTTTTTGTGATAATGTTATTACTAGAGGTGATATAAGTATGAAAAATGAGGAAATAGTATTGACTCCTGATATGATTTTAAATTGGGATTTTAAAATTGATGCTAGAGGATATCGACCTCAAGAAGTAGATAAAGTTCTAGATATGGTTATTAATGATTATTATGCTTTTAATAAAAAAATCAAAGAACTTGAAGTTCAAAATGGTGAATTGAATAATGAAATATTAGATTTAAAGTATAAGTTAAGAAATGCTAAAGCTAATATGAATATAGTAAAAAATAGTGACAGAGAAGTTACTAATGTAGATTTACTAAGAAGAATTTCACAATTAGAAAATATTATATATGGTAAAGAATCAGATAATTAATAATTTTTTAGGTAAACGCTGCGTTTTTTTAAAGCGTAGAGGAAAGTCCATGCTCGCACTATTCTGAGATGATAGTAGTGTTTGTGTATAAGGAATAAATAACTTATAGTAGCTTTTTAGCTAACGGCGATGAGGTATCCTAAGGATTATCTACGGATATAGTAATCATAAAGTGCCACAGTGACGAATCTTTTTTGAAAAGAAAAGAGTGAAACGTTTGGTAAACCCCGCAAGCGAGAAACCCAAATTTTGGTAGGGGAACCTTTAGGAGGAAAATGAACCAAATAAAGGATGAGTTAATCATAGATAAATGTTTACCACCTATTTTATAGGTACAAAACATGGCTTATTAAAAATTATTATTTTTTTATGTTAATAAAGGAGTGAATAAACTTGAAAGAAATAGGCGAAAAACTTTCAAAAAAAAGAATAGAATCAGGAGTATCTTTAAATGAAGCTGCAGAAGATTTAAATTATAATGTTTCTCAACTTGAAGCAATTGAACAAGGAAATTTTAAAAACTTTAAAGATATTTTTATATTAAAATGTATAGTTGGTGATTATGCTAAATATTTAGGGTTTGATTCAGATGAAATAATTGATGAATTTAATGATTATGTATTTGAATCAACTTCAAAAATACCTCTTGATGATATACAAAAGGCAAGTAAAATAAAGGAAAAAAATCAAGATGATAAAATTATTTCACCATATACAATGACAGAAAAAAAGAATAATACAGTAATAATTGTATTAATTTCAATAATTGTTGTATTAGTATTAACAGCAGTTGCTATATTTTATTATAATAGTACAATAACAAATAATAGAGAAAGCAGTAACTTAAAGGTAAGTTATTTAAAAGAGTAGGTGTTTTAAATGAAAGATAAGAATTTACCAAATAAATTAACAATATTTAGAATAATATTATCAATTATAATTATTATTTTATTATTATTTCCATTTAACATGATAAACATTACTTTTCCAAAATATTTAGTTGGTGGAGTTATTGTTTTAGATATGAAGTTAGTAATATCAGGAATTTTATTTATAATTGCATCAATAACTGATTTTTTAGATGGTTATATTGCAAGAAAATATAATTTAGTTACTAATACAGGAAAAGTATTAGATGCAATAGCTGATAAAATATTAGTTAATTCAATTCTAATTATATTATGTGGACAAGGATATATTACACCAGTTATACCTGTTATTCTTGTTTTAAGAGATACAGTTGTAAACACTATAAAGATGATAGCAGGTAATAATGGTGATGTTGTAGCTGCTATAAAAACAGGAAAATTTAAAACAGCCTTTTTAATGATAGGTTTATCATTAAAGTTATTTGGAAATTTTCCAATGGGATTATATAATATTGCTTTAGATGATTTTTTCTTGATAACAGCGACAGTATTATCAGTAGTATCTGGAATAGAGTATTATAATATATATAAAAAGTATATAAAAGATTAATTTAGAAAGGGATTATATGTAAAAAATCCCTTTTAATATAACAAAAAATTAATTATAGAAAAAAATAATATGTAATTATATCGAACAATTGTTTGAAAAATACTTGCAATATTATTTTTTTTGTTTTATAATAGAAATGTATTCAGTAAGGAGGATATAAAAATGAAAGCAAATGAAAAAGATAAAGTGCTAGAACAAGTACTTTTAGATATAGAAAAACAATTTGGTAAAGGTGCTGTAATGAAATTAGGTGAAGAAGCAAATAGAGAAATAGATGTTTCACCAAGTGGGTCATTAACTTTAGATATTGCTCTTGGAGTAGGTGGTTATCCAAAGGGGAGAATAATTGAAATATATGGTCCTGAATCATCAGGTAAAACAACATTTGCCCTTCATGCAATAGCAGAAATTCAAAAAGCTGGAGGAAGAGCAGCATTTATAGATGCAGAACATGCACTTGATCCAGTTTATGCACATAATTTAGGAGTTAATATTGATGAACTTTTATTATCACAACCAGATACAGGAGAACAAGCATTAGAAATATGTGAAGCACTTGTTAGAAGTGAGGCAATTAATATTGTTGTAATAGATTCAGTTGCTGCTTTAGTTCCACAAGCAGAAATAGATGGTGAAATGGGTGATTCACATGTTGGTCTTCAAGCAAGATTAATGAGCCAAGCACTTAGAAAATTGTCAGGTACAATTAATAAAACTAATACAATTGCAATATTTATTAATCAATTAAGAGAAAAAGTAGGTGTATTATTTGGAAATCCTGAAACTACACCAGGAGGAAGAGCTTTAAAATTTTATTCAACAATAAGAATGGATGTAAGACGTAGTGAACAAATTAAACAAGGTGACAACATTATAGGAAATAGAACAAATGTTAAAATAGTAAAAAATAAAGTTGCTCCTCCATTTAAAGTTGCAACTTTAGAGATAATGTATGGGGAAGGAATAAGTAAAGAAGCTGAAATAATTGATTTAGCAACAGAAGCTAAAATAATTGAAAAGAGTGGATCTTGGTATTCATATGGTGGAAATAAATTAGGTCAAGGAAAAGAAACTGTTAAAGCTTTACTAAAAGAAAATAAAGAATTATCAAATGAACTTGAAGAAAAAGTTAGAGAATTTCATAATATTGGTAAGAAGAAAAATGCAAAATAATGCATTTTTTTTGTAAAATTGATATAAATTTTATCTATTTTTCCACAATATAAGTATAATAAATATGTTAGACTGTGAGTGATTATATGAAAAAATGTGTAATGATTTTTAATGCAAAAAGTGGAAAAGTAAAGACAGAAGAATTAATAAAAGATATTAAAAATATAATAAAAAAATATGATTATGAATTAGAAATAATATTTACTAAAAGAAAAGGTCATGCAATAAAAATAGTAAAGGATTTAAATGATGATATTGATTTAGTAATATCTGCTGGTGGAGATGGTACTTTTCATGAGGTAATTAGTGGTAATTTAAAAAGAAAAAATAAATTGTTAGTATCAAATTTACCTCTTGGAACAACAAATGATGTAGGTAAAATGTATGGCTTAGACGGTAATATTTTAGAAAATTTAGAAAATTTACTTACAGGTACAATTAAAAATATCGATGTATGTATCGTAAATAATTCTCCGTTTATATACTTTTTAGGTTTTGGAAATTTTGTTGATATTAGTTATACAACATCAAAACGATTAAAAGAAAAATATGGACATTTAGCTTACATTATTAATGCTTTAAGAGAGTTAAAAGGAAGAATTAAGTTATATGATGTTAAATATGAAATAAATAATATAGTTCATACTGGTAAATATTCATTTATTTTTATTACAAATAGTAATCATATCGCAGGTATCGAAAATATATATGATGATGTAAAACTAGATGATAAAAAGTTTGAGGTTGTATTTTTTGCTATAAAATCAAAACTAAATCTTATAAAAAATCTATGTTTATTAAAATTTAAGGGAATAGAACAATTACCAGATTCTGAATATTATAGAGTAGATAGTTTAAAAATTGAAATGTCTAATAATAATTATTCATGGTGCGCAGATGGAGAAGAATTAAAAATTAAAGAAAACAAAATAAATATATACGTTAATAATGAAATAAATGTTTTGATTCCAAAAAAGAATATAAATAAATTATTTGTTAATAAATAATAATGGTGATTAAATGAGTAATTATGATATAAGAATATTATTTTTGATATTTATATTCTATTCTTTTTTAGGGTGGTGTTACGAGGTTATTAAAAATTTAGTGACATCAAAGAAAATGATAAATAGAGGTTTTTTAATAGGTCCATGGATTCCAATATATGGAGTAGGTGCTGTACTTATGACTGTATTATTAAGAGGATTTACTAATAATATAATTTTACTTTTTATACTGTGTATAATATTATTTTCTTCTTTAGAATATGTAACAAGCTTTTTTATGGAGAAAATATTTCATGCAAGATGGTGGGATTATTCTAAAAAAAAAGGAAATATAAATGGAAGAATATGTATTGTTGCAACTATTTTTTTTGGATTTGCAGGCTTAATCGCAATGTATTATGTTGATCCTTTTCTGGTTAATTTTTTTAAATCTATTAATGGAACACTACTTACGATAATTACAATTATATTGTTTATACTATTTTTAATTGATTCTATTTTGTCATTTATAATAATTAATAGTTTAAAAGGAACTGTTAATGAAATAAAAAAAGATAATACTGAACAAATAACTGAACTTGTAAAAGAAGTTTTATTAGGTAAAAATTATCCAAGGAGAAGAATTGTTTCAGCATTTCCTAATATAAGTATAAAATAAAAATAAAAAGCAAATACTATTTTTAGGTGAAGAATATGGATTTCGAATTAGTTAAAATAACATATAGAAGTGTTTTAGCAATAACAACATTATTTTTAGTAGCAAAATTATTAGGAAAAAAACAAGTTTCAGAACTAAGTTTGTTTGAATATGTTCTTGGAATATCTATGGGAAATTTTGCATCTGATATGTCAATTAATTTAGAAGAAGAATTCTTAAATGCAATGTGTGCAATAATAGTATTTGGAATGATAGGTTATTTTATTTCATTTTTAACTATGAAGAGTATGAAGATAAGAAAATTTTTTGTAGGTGTTCCAACTGTATTAATTCAGCATGGACATCTTATGCATGAAAATATGAAAAAAACAAAATTTGATGTTAACGACTTACTTGAAGAGGCAAGAAGTAATGGTTATTTTGATATAAGTGAAATAGAATTCGCAGTTTTAGAAGCAACAGGAAATGTAAGCTTTTTACCAAAAGGATTGTACAAGCCTGTAACCATAAAGGATATGAAGTTAAAAGATGAAAAACAAGGATTGTGTGCAAATGTTATTATAGATGGGAATATAATGATTGATAATTTAATTAGTATAAATAAAGATGAAAAATGGCTACTTCATGAATTAAAAGTTAGAGGCAAAGAAGCTGATGAAATACTTCTTGCGACAGTAGATATAAATGATAAGCTTAATATATATGATAGAAAAGTAGAAGAAAGAGCTTTAGAAATATTAGAATAATTAAAAATAAACATAATTTTAAAGTGTTTTTTTTAAATTAATGATATAATATTTTTAGGTGATAATAATGCATTTTGAAACATTTATACAAGATAATATAGTTTTAGTTATACCTAATACTATAAAAAAACAAGTTCTACTAAAATTAAATGAATTTGAAAATATTTTTAATATAAAAATAATGTCTTTAGAAGAACTAATTAATTCTATTACATTTAAGTATTCTGAAGAATCAATTTATTATTTAATAAAAAAATATGATATGAATTATGATGTCGCATTAATGTATTTAAATAATATAAAGTATGTTAACGATATAAATGTTTCATCAAATAAAATAGAAAAATTAAAAAATATAAAAAATGAATTAGATGAAAATAATTTGTTAATTTATGATAAAAATATATTTGGGTTATTAAAGGAAAAAAAAGTAGTAATATATGGATATGATTATATAGATAATTATAGCTTGAAAATGTTAAAAAAAATAGATAATTATAAAATAATAAAAAAAGAATATTCTAATTTTAATCATGATGTATATGAGTTTAATAATATAGAAGATGAATTATATTTTGTATTAACAAATATAATTCATCTTATAAAAAAAGGCGTAAATATAAATAATATAAAATTATGTAACGTTACTAGTGAATATGAAAATGATTTAAAAAGAATGTTTAATATATTCAATATTCCAATAAATATAAAAAATAATAAGAGTATAAAATCAAGTTTAATATTTAAAGATTTTATAAAATCTTTAAAAAATAATGAAATAGAAAAAAGTATTGATTTTATAATAAATAAATATGATACTAGTGTATCAAATAATAAATATATAGTTGATCAAATAATCAAAATATTAAATACCTATAATTTTGTTAAGGAAAAAGATATTTTAATTAATATATTAACAAATGAATTTAAAAAGATATATATAAAAAATGATGAATATGAAAATGCTGTTAATATTGTTGATTTAAAAGATAATATATTTAATGATGATGACTATGTATTCTTGTTAGGATTTAATATGGGTAATATACCTATTATTTATAAAGATGAAGATTATTTATCAGACAATGAAAAAGATTTATTAGGTTTAGAAATGTCATATAAAAAGAATTCTATAGAAAAAAAAGTAGTTATTAATAATATAAAATCTATAAAAAATTTATTTATAACATACAAAAACAAAACAAATTTTATGGAATATATGCCATCTTTATTAATTGATGAATTAAAATTAAATGTTATTAAAAATATAGATAAAAAATATAATTATTCTTTAAAATATAATGACCTTTTATTATATAAAAAAATAGATGATTTAATAAAATATGGAACCAAAGATAGTGTAATAGATATTTTATATGCAAATAAAGAAAAAGATAATTATTTAAAATATGATAATAAATTTAAAGGTATTGATAAATTAAAATTTAATAACAGTTTAAATGGTAAATTGTTACTTTCATATTCTAGTATAGATAATTATAATAGATGTGCCTTTAGATATTATTTAAATAATATTCTTAAAATAACTGAGTTTGAAGAGACATTCGCGCAAAATATAGGAACTATATTTCATGATATTTTATCTAAAGCATTTAGTGATGATTTTAATTTTGATAAAGAGTTTGATGAAAAAATGTCTCAAACAATATTTACAAATAAAGAATTATTTTTTATGAAAAAGTTAAAAGATGAATTAAAATTTGTTATAGATACAATAAAAAAACAAAATAAATTTAATAGTCTTGATAAGTCACTTTATGAAAATAAGGTTTATATAAACAAAGATGGAAATATTAAATTAACTTTTATGGGTATAATTGATAAGTTACTTTATAAAGAAGAAGATAATAAAACATATTTGGTAATAATTGATTATAAAACAGGAGTGTTACATACTAATTTAAATAATACTATTTATGGTATTGATATGCAGCTTCCAGTATATTTATATTTAGCTAAAGATGGTTTATTTAAAAATGCAGAGGTAATTGGTTTTTATCTTCAAAAAATACTTAATAATGAAGTAGTAAAAGATAGTAAAAAGACTTACATATCACAAAAAGAAGAAAGTTTAAAACTTAATGGATATACTGTTGATAAAACAGATTTAATTTCAAAGTTTGATTTTTCATATACAGATAGTGAAGTAATAAAATCATTAAAGTTTGGAAAAACTGGGTTTTATGCATATTCTAAAATATTATCAGAAGAAAAAATAGATAAATTAATTAATATTGTAAAGAATAATATAGATGATGCTTTTTCTAACATATTATCTGCTAATTTTGATATTAATCCTAAAAGAATTGGAAAAAATAATGTAGGATGTGCTTTTTGTAAATATAAAGATATATGTTTTATGAAGGAAGAAGATGTAGTTGAATTAGAGGAACATACTAATCTAGACTTTTTGTAATTTTAGGAGGAATATATGAAAAAGAAAATTTTGATATTATTTACGATAATAATTTTAAGTATTTTAATTATAATTTTTGGTATAAAAATATACTCATATTTAAGAGTAAAATATGCAAAAGTGGAAGTAGTATTAACTGATAATATGAATTTAGAATTTAATGATGATAAGAAAGTATCTGACTACATAAAAAGTATAAATGGTAAAATTATAAATGATTATGTGATTGATTCTACTAAGTTAGGTAAAAAGAAAGTTAATTTTAAATTTATAAATAATGATAATATAAAACTTAATTATAGTTATGAAATTAACGTGGTAGATACAGTTCCACCTGTTATTTGGTTAAATGATAATTATTACGTAAAAAAAGAAAGTGAAGATACTTTACTTAAAGATATTTTATGTGGTGATAATTATGATGAAAAACCAAAATGTGAAATAGTAGGAGATTATAATTTAAATGAAAAAAATGATTATAAACTAGTGTTTAAGGCAACAGATAGTAGTAAAAATGTAACTGAGAAAAAATTTAATTTAAAAGTTTATGAACCTGTTCAAACTAAAAGTAATAATAAAACAGAAGAAAAAAATATTAATTTCAGTGATGTAGTTAAAAATTATAAAAATAAAAATACTAAAATAGGTATTGATATATCAAATTGGCAGGATGACATTGATTTTAAAAAACTAAAAGAATCTAAAGTAGAATTTGTTTTTATAAGAGTAGGTTACATGAAGGGAATAAATGGTGAGAGGGTATTAGATAGTAAATTTAAACAAAATATAGAAAATGCTAATAAATATGGAATAGATGTTGGAATTTATTTTTTCTCATATGCATCAAATATAAATGAAGCAAAAAAAGATGCAAAGTGGGTTTTAAAACAAATAAAAAAATATGATGTAAAACTTCCAATTGTATTTGATTGGGAAGATTTTTCAGATTTTAATTCATATAATCTAAGTTTTTATGAATTAACAAAAATGGCAGATGTATTTATTAATGAAGTAGAGAAAAAAGGTTATAAAGGGATGCTTTATGGTAGTAAAAATTATTTAGAAAAAATATGGCTTAAAAATAATTATGATATTTGGCTTGCTCATTATATAGATAAAACTGATTATGAAGGAAAGTATAAATATTGGCAATTAACTAATATAGGCAAAGTAGACGGAATAAATGGTAATGTTGATATAGATGTATTTTATGAAAAATAGTTAAAATTTTAACTGTTTTTTTTATTTCTTAGGGGGTTTTAGGGTATAAATCGCGTATATAATATGTGAAGGGGGATTTTTATGAATAAAAAATATTTTATATTAATATTACTTATTGCTTTTCTAACTGGATGTAATAAGGATAATAATATGTTTAAAAATAAGACAAAAAAAGAAGAAAAAACAAAAGAGGTAATTTTAAAAAAAGTTAATTATGAAAAAATAAATTTAATAGGAGAAGATATAGTAAAGATTGATAATAATGATAATTATAAAGTTGAAAAAATAAAAAATGAAGATAAGAATGAATTAAAAATTACTGTATATTTTGATTATGATGGTGGATTAAAAGAAAAAGAGAGTATAGATGTTACTTATATGAAAAATTATGGAATTTTACCAAATGCTAAAAAAGAAGGTTATACGTTTTTAGGATGGTATACAAAAGATAATAAAAAAATAAATAATAATTCAAATGTTGAAATAAAAGAGAATCATACATTATACGCTCATTATGTAATAAATAATTATTCTATAAAATATGATTATAATTATTTAGAAAATAATTTATATAATGATTTAGATAATAAAGATAAATGGAGTGAAGACTATGAAGTAGTTTATAATGATAATTTGTTTGAAAATCAAAATGTATTAAAATTTTCTATTAATAATAAAAAAATTAGTTACAATCAAAATCTTCAATTAGAAGAAGGTGAAACATATACATATAGTGTTTTTATAAAAACAAATGTTGCAAAAGAATTAAAAATAGGCTTTAAAAATGATTTGTTGAATATAAATACAAATGAGAATTATATGAAATTTACAAAAACTTTTAAGGCTAGTAAAGATAATTATAATGAATTTTTATTCGAATTTAATGACGTATTTGAAAACGATTATATTATGATATATGATTTATCTATATCAAAAGGTAATTTAAATATAAGAGAAAATAATAAAAATTATAATGAAATAATAAAAGATTTTGAAATTTCTAAAAGAGAAGGATATACATTTGATGGCTGGTATAAAGATATTACATTTAAAGATAAAGTAGAAAATGATATAGTTTTATCGGACAAGTTCTATTACGCTAAGTGGAAGGCAAATACATATACTTTAAAATTAAATCTTAATGGTGGAAATATAGAAGGTGATACTTTAATTACTGGTGGTTATAATACAAAAATTAAATTAAAAGAACCAATTAATAATTATAAAATAACATATTATGGTGATGAAACAAAAGAAGTATTAGTAAAAAGAAAATTTAAAGGATGGGTTAACAATAATAATGAATTTGTTGATAATGAATATATTTTTAATATATCAACAACTTTAAAAGCAGTTTATTCTGATAATGAACAGGTTAAGTTAAATTCTATTGAAAAAAAAGATTATACATGTCAGTGGAATACAAAGAAAAATGGTATTGGAAATAAATATAATTCACTTTCAAATATACAGATTAATAATGATTTAACATTCTATGAAATTTGTACATATAATATAAAATTTGAAAGACCTATAAATTCAGGATATGTAACAAGTGAATATGGATATAGATTTCATCCGATTTCTAAAACGAATAAATTTCATTCAGGTATTGATATGTCTGGTAATGATAAAAGTATATATCCTATTCTTCCAGGTAAAGTAGTAAGTACAGGTAATAATTCTTCAATGGGAAATTACATAATTATTCATCATACATATAATAATCAAAATTATACATCAGCTTATTATCATTTAGAAAAAAAGTATGTGAGAAAAGGACAAAATGTTACTCAATCAACTATTATTGGAAAAATGGGCACAACAGGAGCATCAACAGGTATTCATCTTCATTTAACAATGTATAAAGGTCATTTGTATAATGAAAATACAATCATGATTAATCCAAGAGATTATTTAAGTTTTCCTAGTAAGTGGGATAATAAAAGATATTAATAAGGCTAAAAACAATATAGAAATATAAAATTTAGTACATATATTGAAAAAAATAAAATATATGATATTATGAATACAGATGAAGGAAACTTCATAAAATAAAAAAGAGGAGCATTTAATAAAAGTAAGTGAATGTCATCATTGAAAATCGAGTTGACACTCATGTTTGAGTGTCTATTTTTTTATCGCTAACACCAATAAGGTGAATAGTAATAATGTTTATAATACAAGGAAAAACTCATAATAAGTTAACAAAAAATTAATTAATAATCAATTGATAAAATAGTACATTTATGGTACTATTTTTATATACGAAAAGATAGGTGAAGAGTATGCCAAATTGGACTAAAGAACAAAGTGATGCCATATATAAAGATGGAAGTAATATAATTGTTTCAGCAGGAGCGGGAAGTGGTAAAACAGCAGTTTTATCAGAAAGAGTACTTAGAAAATTAAAAGAAGGCGTTAATATAAATGAACTTCTTATTTTAACATTTACAAATGCAGCTGCAAAAGAAATGAAAGAGCGTATAAGAAAGAAAATAAAAAAGGAAGAAACTCTTTCATCACAACTTGAACTTATCGATTCATCTTATATTACTACATTTGATAGTTATTCGTTATCTATATTAAAAAAGTATCATTATTTACTCAATTTACCCAAAGATATTAGTATAACTGATTCAGCTTTAATAAAAATAAAAAAGGAAGAAATTTTAGATAATATTTTTGAGGAATTATATGAACAAAATAATTCTCTTTTTGAAGATTTTATTAATACTTTTTGTATAAAAGATGATAAAGAAATTAGGAAATATATATTAAATATATATTCAAATTTAGAATTAAAAACAGATAGAGAATTATATTTAAAAGAGTATATAGAAAAAAATTTTAACGAAGAAAAAATAAATGATGATATTAAATTATTTGAGAATCTTTTACTTGGTAAAATTTCAAAAATAGATGAAATAGTTAGAGAATTATCTTACTTAATGGATGGAAAAAATTATAGTAAATTATTTGATTCATTAAATGTTCTTTTAAATAGTAAAAATTATGATGAAATAAGAAAAAATTGTTTAGTTAGTTTACCAAGATTTCAAAATTTAACTGATGAAGAAAAAGAATTAAAAGAAGTTCTAAATAATGAGTTAAAAGATTTAAAAAATATTTGTAATTATGAAAATAAAGATGAAATATATAAAAGTGTTATTTCAACTAAAAAATATGTAGAATGTATTATAAATATTTTATCTATATTAAATGAAAGAGTTACAAATTATAAATTAAAAAATAATATGTATGAATTTAATGATGTTGCGTTATTTTCAATAAGAATTTTAAAAGAATTTTCTTTCGCAAGATTAGAAATAAAAAATAGTTTAAATGAAATAATGATTGACGAATATCAGGATACAAATGATATTCAAGAAGAGTTTATATCATTAATTTCAAATAATAATGTGTATATGGTTGGTGATATAAAACAGTCAATTTATAGATTTAGAAATGCTAATCCATATATATTTAAAAATAAATATGATAATTATATGGACAATTGTGGTGGTATAAAAATAGATTTAACTAAAAATTTTAGATCACGAGAAGAAGTACTAAAAAACATAAATGATATTTTTAGAATCATTATGGATGATGATATAGGTGGTGCTAATTATAAAGAATCTCATGAAATGGTATTTGGAAATAATACATATAATGAAGAAGGAAAGTTAAATCAAAATAATAATTTTGAAATATATAATTATGAATATAATTCAAAAGGTTTATATAAAAAAGAAGAAATTGAAGCATTTATAATCGCAAATGATATAAAGAAAAAGATAGAAAATTCGTATAAAATTTTTGATAAAGATACTTTAGAAATAAGAGATGCAAGTTATAATGATTTTGTAATACTAATGGATAAATCTACTAATTTTGATTTGTATAAGAAAATATTTGAGTACTTATCTGTTCCGTTAACAATTGATAAGGATGAATCGGTAACAGATGAAATAATTCTTCAAATAGTAAAAAATGTATTAATTTTAGTAAGTAAAATCTATGAAAAAAATTATGATGTTGAATTTAAATATATGTTTATATCAGTCGCAAGAAGTTTTTTGTTTGAGATGAACGATGATGAAATATTTGATATATTTAATGGTAATTTATTTAAAAATACAAAAATATACGAAATATGTGAAAATATAAGTAAAAAATTAGATTATATTGATATCAATACTTTAATAGTAGAAATAATTGATGATTTTAATTTTTATGATAATATAATAAAAATAGGAAATATAGATTCAAATATAACTATATTAGATTATTTACTTAATGTATCTAATAATTTTATTGATAGTAATATGGATATATATGATTTTATAAATTATTTAAAAGAAATAAATGAAAAAGAATATGATATAAAAATAAGCAGAAATAAAAATAGTTCTGGTAGTGTAAAAATAATGACTATTCATAAATCAAAGGGACTTGAATATCATATTTGTTATTATTCCGGATTATATTCAAATTTTAATATAAAAGATTTAAATGATAGATTTATTTATAGTAATAAATATGGAATAGTTTCTCCATATTTTGATGAGGGAATATCAAATACTATTTATAAAACATTATTGAAAGAAGATTATATAAAAGAAGAAATAAGTGAAAAAATAAGATTATTTTATGTTGCACTTACAAGGGCAAAAGAAAAAATGATTTTAGTTGTGGATTTATCGGGCAATAAAAAAGTTAGTGATAGATTAAAATATAGATCTTTTAAAGATATAATTTTATCTATAAAAGAAGAATTTGAAGATTATATTACAAATATTGATATAGATAGTTTAAATGTAACAAAAGATTATAAGAAAATAAAACAAACTAATTATTTGGATTTTATAACATCTTCAAAAGATAAAATAATAGTTGATAATATAGAAATAAAAAATAATGTATTAAAAGAAAAAACATATTCTAAAAAGCATAATAAATTAATTACAAAAGAAGAAGATAAATCTATAAAATTAGGTTTAGATGTTCACTATGCATTAGAAGTATTAGACTTTTTAAATCCTAATTATGACGATATAAATGTTAGTAATTATATAAAGGATAAAATAAAAAAATTTTTAAATAATGAACTTTTAAAAAATATAGAAAATGCAAAAATATATAAAGAATATGAATTTATGTATGAAAAAGATAACGAACTTAATCACGGAATAATAGACTTAATGATTGTGTATAAAGATTATATAGATATCATAGATTACAAACTTAAAAATATAAAGGATGAAAACTATTTAAATCAATTAAATGGTTATAAGGAATATATAAAAGGTAAACTTAATAAAGATGTTAATATTTACTTGTATTCAATATTAGATGAAAGTGTTGAAAAAATAAATGTGTAAAAAAATGTATATTTTGTTAAATAAAATGTAAAATAAAAATGTATAATGCTATAATTCTACTAGGTGATAATAATGGAACAAAATTATATAAATATGCAAAGATTCTTTTCAATGGATTTGAAGATAAAAGATTTAATAATCAAAATGAAACCACCAAGATTAAATTATGGTGAGGAATTTTATATCAAATATGTAGATGAATTATTGCAAAATTTAAAAAAGATTGAAGAAGTATATTTTTATTTTGTTGATTATTTAGGTATGACTTCTGATGTTAAAGATATAATAAATGATAAATTTAAAAATATGGAATTAGAATTTATTAATTGTAACTACAAAATAGAAAATTTGGAAAAAGTTTATGAAAAATATATTTATTCTATGAGTTATGATGCAATTAAAGAAATAAATGAAAATTTTTACGGTTATTCTGTAAATCGAAAAGAATATGAAGTTTTATCAAAGTGTAATACAGTTAATGATATGCTTCATGCATTTCATTCATATTTAGTAAATAATGAAGATTTTTATCAGAATATTCCAATTATAGAAACAAAACATATTAATGAATATGAAGATGAAATAAACTTATGTGGTAAGAAAACCGAGTTATCAAAAGAGTTATTTGATAGTTTTCCTACAGAAATAAATAGTTGCAAGACTGATATATTATCATTTGATGATATGATTTTAGTAATGTGCAGAGATATAGGTCATGCTCTTACTATTGAGATTCATGAAGAAGAGAACAATTTAAGAATAAATTATTACATACCAAAAGTATGTAATGTTGAAAAAGTAAATACATTAAGAGGCGTTAATAAGTTAAATCCAGAGACAAGTAATATGTATTCGGTTACAAATGGTGAGTTTGTAGTTAAAAAAGATAGTTTTATACCAGAAATTGTTGATTTTATAAAATCTGTTCCGACAGATGATGATATTATGCGCATGATTAAATTTTATTAGTATTTACAAACAAAATATAATGTGATAGAATTTTATTTGTAAAAAGTGATGAAAAAGAATAGTAAAATATAAATTATTAAAGAGAGTCTATGTTTGGTGTAAATAGATATAATAAGTATTTGAATGAAACTTTGGAGCTTAAACGTAATTCTGCGTTAAAGAAATAAAGAGCATAGAAATCTATGAAGTAAGGTGGTACCGCGCATATCAAATCAAGTAATAAAATGCGTCCTTACATTGTAGATTTCTTTTTATATTAAAGAAAGGATTGATTATTATGACAAATAAAGAATTTGCTGAATTTTTATTACCAGGAGTAAAACATACTTGGCAAGAATATGAAGA
>CAKPEJ010000021.1 GCA_934149325.1 uncultured Bacilli bacterium | reverse complement strand
AAAATCTACATTTTCCTCTAAATCTAAAATCAAAAAAACACTATTATCTAAGATATTTTTAAGTTGATTAAATACTTTTATACGTTTATTTTTACTTTTTAAAGATTTACTAACAACATAATTAGGAATACATTTAATACATAATGGCATTCTCATATAAAAAGTTCCCAAGCAATAAATTTGATTACTTATTCCAAATTTTGATGTTAACCACCTTAGCCAAACATCCATAAGAATTAATACTCCATTTTCTCCTTGAGAAAAAAATACCTTTTTACTTTTCTCTACATATAAGGAATTTTCCCCTATCCTTGGCTCTAAACCATTTTTTATAATAGTATTTAAATTATTTTTATTAGTATAGTGAAAAAAAGTTTTATTCATATTAACTTGAGAAACATCCTTTATATTAAAATTATTTGTCATATTATCACCAAACCTCTAATTATAATTAATACTATTGGCATCAATTAATATTTGATGTCAATTTGCAAGTATGTTTTCTAAACTTGAAAAATCAATTTAATCTACATAAATATCTTAGCATAAATTTACGCATTTTAAAACTCAAACAATAAAAGTGTCCGAGTTTAGTATCAATCTAGTACCTCAAAGGAAGAAGTAAAACAAATCCCAAGCTAAAAGATGATAGTAAGTAATAAACTTACTAACTATATATATTGTATAACTAATTAATGTAAAAAGAAAGAACTTATTTTGTTCTTCCTTTATTTTCACCTTCAACCTTTTCTGTAATTTCACTTAAAATTGATTTATTTCTACTTTCGATTGATGACTTTATTTGCTCTGCCAATGCATCAAACACATGTTTATTTTCTTGAATAATATTTTTTTCTATATTTTCTACATATTCCGGATTTTCTTCTAAAATTTTTATAAAACACTCATATATTGCTTTTTTTGCTTGTGTTCTATCAATGTAACCTGGAAGATAAAGCATTATATGTGTTGTAACTTCTTTAATCCTAAACTTTATAATTTCTGAAAATTTTTTAGAAACAATTGGAACTACGTTAGAATTCTCAACTGATATTGAAGCTTTTAATTGATATTCCCTTTTTAAAATATCATCACATATAATAGCTGTTACATAATTCATAACATATCTTATTGAATCAGGATTTTCAGGAATTATCCTTTTCATTTTTTTATACTCTAAATATTCTTCTTTACTAATATTAACAATAGTATCATTTTCAATTTTAAAGCACTCATTATCAGTATTTCTTTGGAAATATATAATATCTCCAAAATTACTATATGAATAATTGCCAATTCTTAACCTTGTTGTTAATAATTCCGAATCAGTTTCATATATTTGATCTTTTTTATATATTGTTCTTGTATTTGGATCTACTATCCAAATTTCACCATTCCAATTAATTTCTTTTGACATATTTCGCATCTCCTCGTATCAAATAATTTCTAATTACCATTATTATAACATATTTTCTACATTTTTTCTTTTTTTATAAAATTCACATTATAATTCAAAACTACCATCCTTCTTTTTTTCTATTTTATATTCTCTTCTAATAGACAAATCATATATTTGCTTATATTCTTTTTCAATTATTATATTATTTTCTTTTTAATCATCTGCAACATCTTTATATTTACTTTTTTAAAATATTTCAAAAGAACCCTTTAGCTCTTTCAGATATAAAATCTGTAATTTCATTAATTCTTTGTTTCCATGATTCTACTTTTAATTCAAGTTCAATTACCCTCTTTATTTAAATCTTTTATTGTGTTTTTTGCTACTAATAATAAACTTTCCTTTTCTTCTAATTTTATTTTTAAATCTTCATTATCTAATCATTTTCTTTAACTTTCAAACTATGAGGCTTTATATAGACAATATTAGTATTTTTAATTGACTTAATATTACCATTCATATTTAACACAAGCAAACCGACATATTATATCTATCTTTCTATTAAATTCATAACTTATTTTCAAGTTTTTAGTTTCTATTTCAAACATAATCATCACTCATCCTTTCATTTTAAGCAGAAAAAAACTAACTATTTCTAGTTAGTAATCTATTACTTAAACTCATGACGTGTCCGAGTTTACTATCAATTTGGTGCAGGTGAAGGGACTTGAACCCCCACGTCGTAAGACACTAGATCCTAAGTCTAGCGCGTCTGCCAATTTCGCCACACCTGCAAAAAATAAAAAGTGGTGGACCCTGCAGGACTCGAACCTGCGACCGCCCGGTTATGAGCCGGATGCTCTAACCAACTGAGCTAAGGGTCCACATGAATTAAATTTTATCACAAAACATTTTACTTTTCAAGTACATTTTTTTATTTTTTTTAAATATTTATATATTATATTAATTTATAAGAAAAAAATTACATTTGATTGTAATTTTCATTTAATATTTTATATTTAACTTTTGGATATTTTTTATTGAATTTTTTAAGTGCCTCTTTTGATGTATAAATTTCTATCCCTTTTATTACTATACCTGTTCTAAGTACTTTATCTACCTCATCATATAAATTTTCACTTCTTAAATAAGATATATAATCATCTTTAAAATTTTGCACTCCTAAATCAATATTATCAAAATCATAAGTATAATATTTCTTTAAATCAGAGTTATACTTTGGATATATTCTTCTTATGACATAATTATATCCAGTAAATGGTGCGATTTTTAATTTAAAATTATTTGTAGATAATATCTCATTAGAAAAGTCTAAATAATAGATACTATTAATATTATAATCATCATTATATTCCATAACAGTTTTACTATCATTACTACTATTTTTTATCAAAAAACCTAAAATAAAAATAATTATAATAGATAAACATATTTTTTTCATAATATCACCATTATAATTATTTACAAATTTCGACAATTAATTCATTGTTTTATAAATTAAATACTATTTTAATATTAATTTACATATATCTTCATGTATTTCTTCTTCTGTTCTCATTTTATTTTCAAAAGTACAATTAACATAATCCCATTTCAAATAATTTGCAACAAAAATTGCATTATCATACACTTTTTTCATAAAATCAATATCTGTTTCATGAATATCAGAAATAACACCTTCATTTACTTTTCTTTTATTTCTAATTTCTGTTATTACATCAAAATCAGCAAATAAAAATATTACTTTATCTGGTGATTTTATTTTTAATTTATTATATTCATAATCTATAACATAATCTATAAACTGTTTTCTTTCTTCTAAATCTTCTATAAGCGCTGATTGATATATTAAAGTTGATGTTGTATATCTATCAAGTAATACTATACTTCCATTCTCATATTCTTTTTTTAATTTTGAATACCATGTTATTGCTCTATCACTGGCATATAAATTGTTAATAAAATATGCTGGTAAATCTTCCTTTTTTCCAAATTCACCTTTTAAATAATTTACAGCTCCTAATCCTTGATATGAATCATATGTTGGAAAATGGTGTGAAACTACTCTATTACCTTCTTTTTCTAATTTTTCTTTTAATTTTTTATATTGGGTTGTTTTTCCAATGCCATCACATGCACCTTCTATAACTATTAATTTTCCATCCATTTTAATTACCTCCATGGTTAATTATATCACAAAAAAGACTTATTTTAATACATAAGTCTTTGGTTTATTTTTACCCTGTTTTATTCTTTGAAGTTGTTCACTCAAAACACCTCTAGTATAATACACAGAACCTTCTAAATCTATTTCATTATCCATAAATTCATATTTTTTCTTACTAGATTCCCATTCTTCTTCGTGTGATTTTGTAAATTCTTTATTTAAAAAATCTGTTGTTATATTATCTGCATCTACAAATTTACTTCTTTCTAAGAATGTTTCAAAGTATAAAGAAAATTTATCTAAGTCATATTCACCACCATGAAGCTGATAAACATCATATAAATCTTTAACTCTTGTATTTTTATCATATAAATAATTTTTCTTTATAATTATATATAATTTTTCTGCTAATGTTTCTTCTATTGATGGAACAAATACTTTATATTCATTATCACCCGTAAATATTCTTGGAACTGTCTTTTCTTGTTTTTCGAATAGTAATGGATAGTTTTCTCTATAATCTATTCCGATTGGATGATTTATTTTTTGGTAACATGCATTTATTGGTATTTTATATATCCCTGTTGTTGTTTGTTTTACTTTTCCTCTCATATTAAAATTTATTAAATCGTTCTCATTATACGTTAATGCATCTAATAATACTTTTATAGCATCTTGATGAGGAACAACAGTAGTTAAATCTACGTCAGTTATTGGTCTTACAATTTTTTGCAAATGAACAAGCTGAGCGAAACTTCCTTTCACTAAAAATTCATGTGATGGATCAACATGACTTATTCTTTCAAGTAAAAGTCTTGAAAAAAATGTATTATAAGTATTTGTACAACTTATATTTAATCTTTTTGATTCACTTTTTAAAAATGCTTTTAATTGATCACAATTATCTACTTTTATCATATGTTTACCCCCTATAAAACTAATCTCTTTATTTTATTTTCATCTTTATCTATTAAAGAGTCTTTTATTTCAAATCTAAAATTATTATTACCATTATATATTTTACCTTTTGTATTTCCTTTTTTTTCTATTATATTTTTTTCAAGTAATGGTTCAATTAATGTTTCATTTACTTCTTTTAATTTTCTTCTATCATTAAACCTTGAATAAAATTCGTTAAATGTTTTCAAATTTCTTTGTTGCTTCATTGATAAAATATAATTTAAAGTTTGTTTTTCTTGTACTGATAGCTTTTCTGTTAATGATTCTATATTTAAAATCAAATATTCTTTTTCAAGCTCAATTTTTACATTTTCAAGCATATATTTTAAAAATATTGTTATGTTACCATATTTTTTTGCTTCTAATATAGCTCTATAATAAGTCGATTTATCAAAATTTATTCCTCTATTAAATATGATATATGGATATACTTCATTATTTAATAGATACCACATACTAGTTGTTCTACTAGTTCTACCATTAACATCAAAATATGGATGTATATATACAAAATAAAAATGCATTATTTGAGATTTTATATAAAAATCAGTTTGAGTTTCTAAATTATTGTTACTATTTATATACTCAAATAAATAATCCATATATTCTTCTATTTTATTACAAGGAAGACCCTCATCTGGTTCTTTACTTATATCAGAAGAATTATATATAAATACTTTATCATTTCTATAGTACTTTCCCATATGATTTATATCATAAGCTATAAGTAAATTTTTAGATAAAATGCTATATAAGTTTTTTAATGATTCTTTATTTATATTTTTTTGTTTTAATATGTATTTATAACCTTTATATAAATTTAATATTCTTTGATCTTTAGGACTCTCTATATCTTTTGATTTTACTACTTCATCTATATGTTTTAAATCATCTAAATAGCCTTCTACTAAATTATTAGATTTTATTTCTTCACTTAACATAACATTTTTCGCAAATGATAAATTGTTCATAGGAATAAATTTGATAAATTCTTCTAATTCACTTTTTATCTGCATCAAAGATTCTGAATTAATATAAAGATTACGTAAATCATTTATAAATAAATCTATTTTTTCCATAAAATCCCTTTCATTTATAGTTTGGTATTATACAACATATTGCCTTTTTTTGCAAATTAAAAGGCAAAAGATCCTTTCTTTTACCTTTTTAGTTATTATTACTCTCAATTTTATCGTAATTTTCTTTTGATAAATATATATTTACATCCATATCATTCTCATAACTTCTTAATTTTTTATGTTTTAAATCATTTAAAACAGTTTTATATAATTTATTTATATTACAATCACTATAAATATGATAAATCATATATTCATCTGATTTATATTTTGAAAAGTTAAAGTCAGAATATTTTGGAACATTTACATCTATTTTAATATCATTTAAACTATCATCAATAACATAATTAATATCATAAGCACTTGTAAAAATTAAATTATCTTCCATATCAATAGTTTTAGTATATTTTTTATAAGTAACATCACTTACACTTTTATATTCAAAATTCAAAGCTTCTAAGAAAAATAATCCAGAACCTATTCCTAATAAAGATAAACCAACTATAAATAAAGTAAACATTATTTTAAATTTTATTTCTTTATTAAATATAAAATTATAAGCAAAATATATGATTATATAACTTATTAAAACTGCTCCTAAACCAATTATAAATGCATAGAAAAATATAATCCCATTACTAATTAAAAATATAGAAAATGTACTTAAAGCAATTTCAAATACAGTAAACATTATAAATGGTATAATGAATATAATTACAAAGAATTTGATTATATAAATTACTATTTTTAAAAGAATATTTAAAAAACCTAAAGATGAATGTTTCGGATCTCTTATTACTACTTTTTCTTTTTTATCCTGAACAATATATCTTTTATTATCAATTACTTTTTCATCTTTTAGTGCCTCTTCTTTTGTTTTTTCTTTAACATCTTCATCAAAAATAGTAACAAAATAATTTAAATATCTTATTTTGAATAAATGTATAAAAATAATCGTTCCAAGTATTATAAGAAAAACTACAAATATTGGATTAATTATATTTTTAACAACAAAACCTATTCCAACAATATTAACTAAATTAATAAAAAATAAATTATATATAATATCATGCACAATTAATCCTAATATAAGCAATATACAAAATATTACAAACATTTCAAATAAACATTTTATCTTTTCTAAAAAAGTCATACTCCAAAACATATTATATGTTTTAGTTATAAATTCAAAAAAATCTTTTATGTAATCATTTATATTTACTTTTTTATTTGAATAGTTATTTCCAATAACTCCATCATCTAATAGATCATCTAACTTACAATTCAATATTTTACACATTGTAAGTATCTTATCCATATCAGGATATGATGAACCTGATTCCCATTTACTTACTGCTTGTCTTGAAACATTCATTTTATCTGCGAGCTGTTCCTGACTCAAATTATTTTCTTTTCTTAATTTTGCTAATTTATCACAAAACTTCATATTTTCCACCTCCACCAAAATTATATTATAAATATTATTGGTAGCGACACCAATTATTGGTATCTTTTTGTATAAAATTAGTTGCTTTTTAATATTTTAACATATAAATTAAATTTATATAATAATTTTTTCTTTTTAAACTGTTTGTTTAAAAATATGATGATTTATCATCAACATTATCATTATCTAAAACTACTAAAACTTCTCTTGGTTTATTTCCATTTTGAGGCCCTATAATACCTCTTTCCTCTAGAAAATCAATTATTCTTGATGCCTTATTATAACCTAATTTAAATCTTCTTTGAAGAAGTGATGCACTTGCTTTTCCTGCTGTTATTACATACTCAACAATATCATTATATAATGAATCATCATGATCAACATCATTTTCTTTGCTTTTATAAATATCAATATAAGATACGTTATTTTTAGTTTTTAATTCATTTACAATTTTATTTATAACATCATCTTCAATTAAATTTACATGTATTTCTTCTATTTTGTATGCAGTTGGAATATTAACTAATAAATTTCCTATCCCAGTTATTTTTTCCGCCCCAGGTGCTTCTAATATCATTCTAGAATCCTTAATACTTGTAACTCTAAATGAAACTCTTGAAGGAAAATTTAACAAAGTAATTGCAGATATAATCTTTACTGTTGGGTGATTGGCAACAATAATTAAATGAATACCAACGTTCCATCCATTTTGCGAAATATACTCTATATATTTATTACAATCATTTTCAAATCCGTTCACAAATGCAGTATAATCATCTATAAAAATAATATGATAAGGCATCTTAGAATCTTCATTATTTTTGTTGTAGTCAGATATCCTTTTAAAACCAGATTCATCAAAAATTTTATATCTTTCTTGAATTTCTTTTATTTCATAACTCAATAATTTTTCTAATATTCTAACATTCCTTATTACAGGATGTAGTAAATGTGGAATTCCATTATAGCACGTAAAATCCACACCTTTTGAATCCGAAACGGACAGTCTTACTTCTTCTGGTGAATATCTCATTATAATACTACAGATAAGAGTATTCACAAAATTTGTTTTTCCACTCATAACAGTTCCGCCAATAAGCAAATTTGGCATTTTAGTAATATCAAAATATTTAATTTCATCTAAGTCATTTTTTCCAAATCCAAATGGGACAATTATTCCGTTTGATGTATCTATATTAGATATCATTTTTTTAGTACTTCATCAGAAATAACATCTAAAGATGGCATTTTATATCTATTTTTCTCTTCTTTCTTAAAATTTTCTTCCATCTTAAATAATTCTTTGTTCAATTTGTCACCTTCTTTAATCAATAATTAAATCAATAAATTTAAATAAAATTTATTCTTTTTTTATTTAAAATCATTAAGTTCGTATTAATATATCACAAAATTATAATAATTTCCTTTCCACAAAAAAACACCAATACAAATACTTATAAAACAATAAGCCTGTACTAGCGCTTTTCTTTGATAAATTAAATTATATCAATTTTTAACCATTTTATTTCAAATTCAAATTATTTAGAATTTTTAGAAATATAATTTAAATATGATTTTATTAAATCAGCATCCATTAAATTTATAGGTACTTCATCAGGGTAAAAAAATTGTAATTTTTTTGTTTCTGAATCTCCTTTTAAATTGCTTGCATCTCTCATTGAAACATCTGCTAAATATAATGAAGTATTATTATATACTATATCTCCATTAGGATAACTATTTTTTCTTGATTCACCGGATAATGTATCTATCAACTTAATATCATAAGGATTTAATTTAATACCTGTTTCTTCGTGTGCTTCTCTTACTGCTGTAAGCCTTAAATCTTCACCTAAATCTTGACATCCACCTGGTAATCCCCATTTATTTCTGTCTGTTCTTTCTTGTAATAAAATTTGTCCATTTTCATTTCTAATTATTATTGCTGCGCCAGTTTGGATAAATGGAATATGATTAATTCTTTCATCAAGGGCCATTCTAAACAAAACTGGATAACCTCCATATTGTGAACTTAGTTCTAATAATTGTTTTTCATCTAAACTCATTATTAAATTAACAAACTCTTCATGAGTATATTCTCTCATTTTTTTATATTTCATACTAATTTTCACCTTCACTTAAAATAAGATATTTATATATTTCTCCCCAATTATTAACATTAATAACATTTTCTTTTTCAACTTTATTTGATGCATTATTTTTAAAGTATAATGCACATACATTATTATCTGAAGCATTAATGCAAATAGTATCATCGTCATCTATCATATAATCTACATTTTCTTCAATCAATCTATCAATTTTATGATGTTCATTATTAAATATCCTAATATTTTCTAATCCAAGTTCTTTGAATTTTTTCTTTGCAATTTCCGTTTCATAATCATTTCTTGAAGTAACAACAATAAATTCAAATTTATCTTTTAGTTTATCAAGAACGATATCTGCTCCTGTCATTATATTTGCACTATTTAATACTTTTTCAGCATTATCGTTATAAAATTTTTGAAACTCTTCTTGACTCCAATTATATCTCTTTTGAAAAATCCTTTGTGAATTATCAATAATTGTATCTTTTTTATTATTGTCTGTATCATAAATTTCGGTATAAACTCTATATAAATTTTCTGAATCAAATACTACACCATCTAAATCTAAAGCTATTTTCTTCATATAAAAATCCTCCTACAATAATTATAACATACAAAATTATAAAAAGATAAATATTTACGATATAATTTAGTTATATTGGTGATGATTAAATGATTAAAGAAAAAATGAATGTTTAAAATTTCAAATTTTATGATAATGAAAATAATAATATAATTAAATATTATGACTTATATGGAGAATTAAAATATTTTGAAGAATTAAATAATATAAATTTATCAAATATAAATGGTATGAAAGTAAAGTGTATATTAAAAAATCAGAAAGAAATTATTGGATTTGCTGATCCATTAAGATTATCTGATAATACATTTGATAATAGTGTTCATGACTATATTTATATTAATACATATAAATATCTAAATGAAGAAAATAATAAATTAGAAAATGAAGATATAAATAAAAAATTTGATATGATAAAAAAAAATTAATATTTACGATATTTCTCTAATAGATATTATATTACATTCTAATGCTCGTTCTAATGCTCGTTGGGGATGTAAACTTACTAATAAATTTTATTTTATAAAGAAAGAAAAAAATGGTAAAGATTATTTACCAGATTTTTTAAACAAATAATTTTAATTATTAATAAATTATTCTTTATAATTTAACAATTCTAATTTTAATTTATCATATGTTTTATTTCTTACTAAAATTGTTACATCATTACTTCTTTTTATAGAGCAAGCTAAATTTGAACCAAGTACTCTTGCATCAATAATTAATATTTTCGTTTATCTAATCCTACTAAATTACACTTATTCACTAGTTAAATTATATTATGAATTAAATATTAAAAAAAAGAGATTTAATATCTCTTAAAAAAATTCAATACTATTAAACAAATTAAGTATTATAACGTTAAAGTTTTCTCGTATATATTTCTTTTTTCTATTTCTTCATATAAAGAACTTTCTATATCAGATACCTCTCTTGATTCATATTCAACATTTATATGTTTAATACTATCTAAACAATTTGAAACATCAAAAATTATTTTGTATAAAAACATTAATTCTTTATCACTTAATATGCCATTTTTATTTTTTATATCTGATAAAGAAAAGTTTTCTTTTTTATATGTATCAATAATATCATTATATTTTTTATTATTTTGAATATAATCTAACATTTCATTTAAAGATTCTTTTTTATAAACAAAAACATATTGCATAATTACTTTAAAAGCATCTAATTCTAATATATTATATTTATCAAAAAATATTTCAAGTTCTTTACTACTCATATTTAATAATTCCATAAATATTACCCTTCTATTTTCGTTAAAACTCCATTAACAGTTTTATAAACTCTCTTAGAATTTTTATCAATTTTATTAACTATTTCACTTTCTAAATCTATTCCTAATATTTCTGATATACCCATCAAATATATTGCCACATCTGCAAGCTCTTCACCCAAGTCATCTTTTTTCTTAAGCCAAGCCATATATGCTTCTCCAAGTTCTCCATAAGCTAAACAAAATTCCATATTTAAATCTGTGACATTAAATCCTTTATTTACTTTATTTTGATAAACATCTTTTTGTAATTTTTTAAAATCAACCATTTTATGTACTCCTTTATTTATTATTTTCTTTAGCTTCTTCTATATATTTTTTTATTAAAAATTTACTTAAAATAACATCTGCGTCCGCTAAATCATAATCTAATAACTCTTCAATTCCAACCCATTTATAGTCTGAATGAATATTTAATTTAAAATCACCACTTATATAATCACATTCATATAATTTTAAGTCTACTATATGTCCTGGATACTCACATATACTATGTGTGATATAATCATTTATCTTTGTTTTTATTCCAAGATCTTCAGTAAATGCCCTATCAAGAGTTTTCTTTTCATCTTCAAGTCCAACTCTTCTTCCACCTGGAAATTCCCATTTACCATATAAATGATCTTCTTTTTTTCTTTGCGCAATTAAACATTTTCCATCTTTCATAATTAATGCGCATACTACATCTAATATTTTTTTCTTAGGTGATACATTGGTTATCTCAAACGGAATACCATTTCGTTTAATAGCTTGTTTTAAAAATAAATTTATCGCAGAACTCATTGATAAACCAAGTTCAGTTAATACATCTGTTGCTTCTTTTTTTACATTGCTATCTACTTGTATATTGATAGCGCTTGTTTTATTTTCCATTTTTTATCTCACAATCCATTCTTTTATTTTAAACTTAACTTTAAAGTTTTAGATTCTTTTAACATTATTGAATTTAAAGAATCTCTTACCTTATCTAACTCTAGTAAATCTGATTCAACATAAACATCAGGTTCAAACAATTCAACACTTTCTAAATATTTATTGGCTGAATCTACTAACTCTAATAAATATTTTGCCTCTTTCTTAGTTAATAAATTTTCTTTTTTATTAATTATAGAAATTTCATGTGTATAAGAAAGAGTATTTTTTTTATTATCTTCCTTAAATTCATTTGATACAACCTTAATTGTTCTAATTATATTTTTTGCATCATTTTCTTTAGAATAGCATAGAATCGTATTTATTGCACCTAACTCCTCTAAATCATATTTACTAAATAATTCTAATAATTCTTCTTTAGTCATTTTTTCATTTTCCATAATTTCTTCAAACCTCCTGAATTAAATATAACACCAGAAAAATCCATTGTCAACATTTTTCTACATTTTTACTACAATATTACTACATATAATCAAAATATTAAAAAAATCTCTTTTTATCGAGATTTTATACAATTTATTTTTTTCTGTCTTCATCATAGCAAATAATCATCAGGTTCCATATCATCATCTTCTTCAAAATAAGGACATGTATAAAAAATTTCTTCTAGTATTTCATCATTTAATCTAAAAGATACAGCATATTCTTCTATACCTATTACTTTACATTTATATAGATTATTATCATTAGTAATAGTTTTTATATAACCTAGTCCTGATATTTGTTCTCCTCTAAAAATAATTTTGTTTTCAAGATATTTACTAAATTATTTGCAATATGTAAATAGTTAGCTATTAGTCTCTTTTTAAAAAGACAATTCTATATAATTTTTTCGTTGTCAATTCTCTTTAAGTATTCCTTCTCTCCATCAACTATATTATAATCTTATGTCAATATATCCTGTCATTTTCAGTATAATTCTATTACAATCATACGGATGAAATTAACTTTGTCCGTATCACTGTTAAATATTCATTGAAAATTTTTGTCATTTTTACCACTTTTTCTCAATGAACTAATTTTTGTACCTAAAATTATTTTAGCAACATCAATACCTCATAATCCATTATAAGTAAAAAAATGAGAGCTTTCGCTCTCTTCAGAGGGAGCGACTTCATTAGAGTATACCAAAAGCTTCAAAATAAAAAAAAGTCCTTAAACAAAGGTTTTTCATGACTTTGTTGTTTTTGGGAAATTATTGTTTTTTTTACATTTTATCACCTAATTGTCACCTAAAAACATAATTAATTTTTTAAAAAAAGTTTAGAAAATTTTTCTAAACTTTTTTTATTCAAATTCAATTTCTTCTTGAGCTACATTATAAACATCAATTCTATTTTCGATATCAATTTTATTAACAAGCCACCCTCTTAAAGAACACTGATTAATAAATTCATCTATTCTATTTACACCATTTATTTCTTTCAATGTAATTACAACACCAAATTTCATTCCAAAGTCACGTTGATATAACCTTTCTTTTGATTTTATACTTAATCCCCACATTATATTGTCATATTTTTGTTTAGGTTTTAGATTAGTCTTTAATACTTGACTTATATGTTTTACATTATCCCATTTTCTATACCATTTTCTTGCATCTTCTTCTGTTACCCCCGAAGATTCACCTTCAGATTGACGATTTTCATTTATTGACTTAATATTTCCCTTATTATCTATTCTTCCAAAATATATATCTAATTCGGTATTTGTGTAATCTACGCCTTGATTTCTTGAACATTTTGGAAAATAACATAAAGTTGCTTTTGCAACAAAAGGATATTTATCCTGATATAACGGTACTGGAATATTATGTGTATAGGTATCATATAAATTAGATTCACTTGAAATATAAAATTTAATTTCATCTTCTTTTGAATTAACAATATCTTCAATTTTAATTGGAACCTGTCCAAACCCTATGTAATTCGCCTTTCCTACATCAAATTCATTCCATCCTATAGCAGAATCTATTATTAATGCTTTAGCTATTTCTCTATTTAATCCAATTACATCTATCAAATATGCTAATTTTCTTGATATCCATGGAGCTGCATAAGATGTACCTATTCCTAGTTTTACTCCATTTCTTGTACAAGTTATAAATCCATGATTATTATCTCCACCATAGTAACAAACATCCGGTTTATTAAAAAAAGATAAAACTCTTCCTTCTCTTGAATATGAAGCAATATTTCCATCAAAATCTAATGCATTAACAACAATTGAATTTATCGAATCTGCTGGAGATCCAATTTTTCTTTTCACGTTTCCTGTCTTGTTTGTTCCAGCAACAACAAAAATAATATTATTTTCATATTGTAATCTATCAAGAAGTGCTCCTTCACAAGATATAAAATTTTCATTAACTTCTAATTCAGAACCTAATGATAAATTCCAAACATGAATTGTTGGATTCTGCTTAATAATTAGTTCTATCTTACGCATTATAGTTATTGAACTATTTCTACCAGACGTTGCCACTCCAAAGTGTTTTACCTTAAATCTTCCACATCCATCATCAAATTTAGGATTAAAAGAAGGTCCATCAACTATAATTGATGTTACTGATGTACCATGATCATAATCTTTTGATTTTCTAGGTATATTTTCGTCTATCATATCTTCATAGTCAACCCATTCTTTAAAATATACCGACTCATCAAACAATGTATCAATTACGCCTATTGTAGGTTCATTTTTTGGCGATGGAATAAATGGTAATTCTTCATTTTTTAATTCATATAAATCATTAAATGAATAATTTGCTAAATCATACGTTGCCATTGCTACAAGATAAGGTACTTTCTTTTTAAAAATATTAAATGATTTTGAATTTATAAATTGAATAGAAGATTCAGGATCAACTATTTTATAATCACTTTCTGGAATATTTAAATTGCTTAATATTTCTTTAATATTTTTATTAGTTTTAAAATAACTAATAACACTATTTTCGTCAATTAAATCACTATTATCAACCATCCCAAATTTAACAACAATGTCCACATCAGAAATAATATCACCAAAATTAGATTTTGAAAGTTCATACTTTTCTATTTCTTTTTGATAATTATTAATATTTTTTAAATCCTCCGAATTAATTTTACCATCAAAAATATTATCAACTATTTTTTTTGCTTTTTCTAACTTATTAATATTGATCTTTATTGTTTCTAAATCAACAAAATGAGTAATAATATGTTTTTTATCACTTGAAAATTTTGCTCCAACAATAGAATCATTAGATGGTTCACTTTTCTTCGAAAGTAATGTTTTTATTCTTTTACTTTTTGGTACCACACGCTTATAAAATACACTTATTAGAGCCCCATTTATTACATCATCTTTTTCCCACTCAGAATATAACTCAATTAAGTTCGAAAGCAAATTATTTAAATCTCTTGAAAATACAATACTGCCCTTTGATATAGAAGCAGGACCTGGTTTACCTAAACTTTTTTTTTCATTAAGTGTTCCTTTTAATTGAATTAGATTATTCATTATTTAGCCCCCTAGAAACTTGACTTTTTGAAATACCAGTCAATGATTCAATTTCACGAATTGTAAATCCTTCTGATTGTAATTTTTTTATATTACCATCAATTTTAGAATTAGTTATATTTTCATACAATCTTATTAAATAATCATATTTATTTTGAGGATTGCTAAAAGCAAGAGAAGTTTTAATAATATTTTTTAGATCACCAGGATATATTTTTTCTTTCATTAACATCATTATCTTTCTAAAAAGTTTTATATCTTTTGTAGCATTTTCAAATCGATCTAAATAATCATTTAGTATGGATTCTGCAACTTCAATTAAATCTTCATTTGTATATCTATCAAAATTTATTACACTATCAAACCTTCTAATTAGTGCTTTATCAAAAGATTTATATAAATTTGTTGTAGCTATTAACACAACTCTATCGTTTAATGTATCTAACTCCTTAAGTAAAGTTGATGTCGCTCGTCCCATTTCTCTTAAATCATTATTATTTAATCTATCTAATGCTATTGCATCAATTTCATCAAAAAGAATAATAGCATTTTCTGGATGAGGTAACTTGTTAATTTCCTTAAATGCCTCTGTAATATTTTTTGATGTTTGACCCAGCTTACTGTCCACTATTATATCAAATCTTACCATATATAATTCTCTATTTAAAATTCTTGCTATTTGTTTTACTGTTTCAGTTTTTCCACTACCTGGAACACCTTCAAATAAAAACTTATTAATCCCTATATTATGCCCAATGGCATTGACTATTCCTATAATATCATCCTTAATATTCTTTGGAAGTGGTAGAGAAAAATTTGACACCTCTATTCTATCGAAAAATGGAGAATTTGTTTCATTTGATTGAGGTGTAAAAGTATTTGTATTGGATAACAATGCCATAACATATTCAGCCAACTCAGAATCGCCATTTTTGTCAAAATCTCTAGCAATATCATAAGCTTCACTTCTAAAAGCATTATCATTGTTTTCAGAATAATATTTTATTAAATTTATAACATTAATCTTTTTCATTTTATCACCCTATTGTTATTATAAATACTCTTGGGACAAATGTCAATGTTTTTGCAACCTTTATTTGACTTTTTATAATAATTATGATACTATTAATTTGCCTAGTAAGATAATACAGGTACAAAAAAAGAAAATAGCTAAATGATAACTACTTTCCCGCAATAAAAGTATATCATATTCTTTCTAAAATGTAAATTTTTTAGTTTTTAGCAAAGAAAGGAATATAAATATGAAAAAAATTATTTTTACTAAATATATCACTATTAAAGGCGTAAGAAGATATGCTAGTGAATATGGTAAAAAAGCTTTTAGAATTGAAGTTAAGGGCTAAAGCAGTCCTTAGCTTTTTTATTCTCTTCCAAATAAAATTAAGCCCTCTTTTTTATAAATCTAACTATTAAAGCAAAAAAATTACATTTTTAAAACAATCTTTAATTTGGTTTAAAAAGATAAATTGTATAATTTATTAAAAAGATATTATTCATAGCTCATCACTTAAATTAATTATACCAAAATTGTAATTTTTATAATAAATTCTAAAAAAGGAATAATTTTATTTGTTATTCTTTAAATACTTGCTTAATTCTTTATTTGTACAATAAACATAACAACCTTTCATTCCTCTTGTCATTAATGTTCTATATGTATTTTTGATTATTGCATCTGATACTTTATTAGCTTCATATGTTCCTTCTTCTTTTGCAATTTTATTAATTCCTTTTAGAGATTGATCTGTTTTGGCTCTTTTTGTATAATCTGTTACTATTTGACCATTTTCATATCTAATATCATCACCAATTATAACACCTACATAATCAAATTCTAATCCTTGACATGTATGAATACATCCTATTTCATTAACTGACATTGAATCAATTGCCCAAGTTTGTGAATTTCCTAAATTCCAACTCATCTCAAAGTTATGCTCAGGAATTACTATATCGTGAATATCGCTATTGTTTTTACCTTCACTAATCCAATTCCAACAATATCCAGCTACCATTCTTGATTTATTATTTTCTTTATTCTTTTCTTCAATTAATCTTCTAACTTCATTAGGATCATCTAACACCCTAAAATCATAATCAAAATCCATATCATCAAAGTTAGCTGTTTTTCTTATTTCAAGCATATTATCTAACCATGATAAATAACCATCCGAACCATTACATCTAAATTGACTTTCTAATTCAACTATTCTAATACCTGCACCTAATTCATTAGCATATTTCTTTATCTCATCAATCGAACCAATATCTTTTAATGTAACTTTTTGATTTTCATCTATAAAAAATACAGAAAAATTAGAAGCATTAATTATTTCTTTTATTTGATTTTCTCCTAGATTTTGGAACATGCCAGATTTAGCATTTAATCTGTGTGCTTCATCCACTATTAAACAATCAACCTCATTATTTTCAGCTTCTGTAAATTGACCAGATCCTTGAAATAAATTGTTAATATATGTCATCTTAAATGAGCCTTTTAATTTGTCTCTAAATACTGCTCTAGGAGCTGCATTCTTAGTTACATAGAAGCTAGTCATATTTCTTTTTGTAAATTCAACTAATAGATTAATCGCAAGAACTGATTTACCTGTTCCTGGTCCACCTTGAACAACTAATACATTTTTACTATTATTTGATAATGTATCAATAGCCATTCTAATAGCATCTTCATATATTACTTTTTGTTCATCAATCATATTAAATTCTCTATTACCTTGTAACATCTTTGCTAAAGAATCTTGTAATCTTTTAGAAGGTTTAATTCTACCATTTTCTATTTTATATAATAGTTCTCTGTCATCGCCTTCAACAATATATTTTTTAATAAATCTTCTAAGTTTTTCAAAATCATTAGTACCAAACATAGGTGCTTCTTTAATATAATCTTGATATTGACTACTACAAATAGGATCATCATCTCTTAAATCATAATTGTGTAAGAAAGCACATGGATACAATCCTATTTCATCTAATTGTACTGTTTCATTAAAATCTTTAATTAAATTTGCATAACTCATAGCTTGATAAGATGGATGAGTAACTTCCCTAATTCCTCCACCAGTAAATGTAGATACAATACCATCTTTTCCTTCTATTGCATTGCAAGTTTCCCATTGTTTCAATTCAATTATAATAACAGAATCTTTTTTATTATCATCTCTACCAGATAATATAAAATCTATTCTTTTAGAAGTTGTTGGTATATTAAATTCAATAGCCACACCAGCATTATCTGGTATTTCTCTATCATCTAATACTCCTCTCATATATTGCATAGAATTCTTCCATGAATTTAATTGAGATTCACTTGTTCTTCCAAAAAATTGTTTATATTTATCATAGATTTTATCAACGATTTTATTTAAATTAACATCATCAATAAAACCTGATTTTATTCCTTCATATACTAACATTTACATTACCACCTCAGAAGTTTTATTTCCTCTTTTCCTATTACATCTATGACATGTTACCCTAATATTTGATTCTTCTGATGAACCTCCTTTAGAAAAAGGGATAATATGATCAAATTCAATTTCTCTATCCAACAATTGTTTACCACATATTTGACATATATTATTATCCCTACGTGCTACTCTAACTTTAGTAGCATACGAAATATTTCGACTTCTATTTCTAGTATCTTTAGTTTCAGTGAATGGTTCAGAAACAAAGTAAACTGGACATAAGTGTCCAAATTCTTTACAACTCATTTCCTATTCAAGTTCAAAGGGGTCATCATCAAAATCATCTTCATTAAATTCTGCTATTTCCTTTAAAAACATTTCTTTTCTAAATTCATCTAAATCTAAATTAAAATCAGAGCCAATTTTATTTCTTTTAATACATTCTTTTAAATATTCAATATGTTTTTTAGCATGTTCTTTTCTTATACCCGGTAACGGGAAATCTTCTACCAAAGGACCATATAGGCAAATTTTTAACTCCCAACACGGCTTACAAAATTCTTTGATTCTATTTTTTAAATCTTTTTCTATTTCATCATCATTTGTAGAACAATTACTATAATATTCTCTTATATTACTACTAATCATATTCACCTCTATAGTTTATCATATTTAGTACTCTTTCCCTTTGATTTTTCAATAGGATATTTTTTAGCTGTTTTCTCCATTTTATCTAAAACTATTTGTTTAGAATCAACACCTAATTTATTAGCCATTTGAATACAATAGTTTAAAACATCTGCCAATTCTTCTTTGACTTCATCAATGTCATATTCATTATTCCATTGAAAACATTCTAATAATTCACCTGCCTCAATACAAATACTTTTAGCTAAATTTTCTGGAGAATGAAATTGATCCCAATCTCTTTCTTCATTAAACTTTTCAATTTTTTCTTGTAATTCTTTCATAAAGATACACCTCTAAATACATTTTACCATAAATATCGTTATTTTTTTGTTTTGCTCATATATTTTGTTATTTTTTTACTATTTTTGGTAGTTGAATGGTAGTTGAGAGCAAAATAAAACGAGCTAAAAGCCCGTAATTCCAACAAAAATGGACCCAAAAAGGGTCCTTCAGGGGGCAAAATTTAATTAGTATATTTTTAAATCACATTTGATTAAATCCT
>CAKPEJ010000020.1 GCA_934149325.1 uncultured Bacilli bacterium | reverse complement strand
CATATTACCCTTCTCCTATAGTTCATTATTACATGATAATTATACCATTTTTTATACTATTAAATCAATAATTTCACTTTATTTTATAAAGTTTTTTATAAAAAAAAGTTCTAATTTGAACTTTTTAAAACTCTCTTTTTCATATAATTATAATTTTCTATTGATATTCTTTGAACAATAGCAAGACCAATTGATAAAGTAAGGGCAAATGAGCCACCATAACTTAAAAAAGGTAATGGTACTCCTGTTAGTGGAAGTATTCCTAATACTCCTACCAAATTAATTGTAACATGTAAAAATATATAAAATGCAACTCCATAACATATCATAGAGTTCATCAAATCAGGACTACTTTTTGCGATTACTATTATTCTATATATCATAATCATATAAATTAATATAATAACTATTCCTGTTATAAGACCCATTTCTTCTACAATAATTGGAAAAATAAAATCTGTATAAGCCTCTGGCAAATATAAATATTTTTGTTTACTATTACCTGGATCTATACTAAATAATTTTCCATTATTTATTGCTATATATCCATTACAAACTTGATATCCTGTATCCTCTTGATATCTAGTACATGGTTTTAAATAATTAAATCTACCTTGTTGCATACTTGATAATGGACTTTTTCCTGTAACCATAATACCAAATATAGCAACTATAATAAATCCCATTCCAAGCATTGTTGTTTTCATTTTAATTTCTTTTGTTACTGGAGATATATAAAATAAAGCTGCTACTATTAAAAATAATATTAATCCTGTTCCTCCATCCGGTTGAAGTAATGTTAAAAATGTAATTAAAGCACCAACTCCCACAGGAAATAATGCATAAAACCAAGTATTTAGTTTTCTTATATTATATTTGTAATAAAATCCCATAAAAATTATAATTACTACTTTTGCAAATTCACTAGGTTGTAATCCAAATTTTCCTATATATATCCAACTTTTTGAACCATTTGTAGAATCTCCAAACATTAAAAGCCATATAAGCATAAAAATCAAAATTCCAATTATTGGATAAATATAAAATTTATATTTACTTGTAGGTTTTTTTAGTATAAAAATAGATACAATAAAACTTCCTATTAATATTATTAATTGTTTTGTAAAATATTTAGTACTAACACCAAAATCTATAAAAGAACGCATACTAGATGCATCAAAAATCATAAACAATCCAAAAATAAACATAAATAAAGTTAATAATAATAAAGTTTTATCCATCTTATTTAATAATCTAACCATGCTTATTCTCTCCTTATATTAATAATAACATAAATCAAGAAATTTAACTATATTTAGGTAAATTAAATAACATTTTATTTACATTATTAATACAATATAGTATCAAAGGAGGTATAAGTATGTATTACTATGGATACAGTGGTGGTTATGGATCAACTTCTCCTTGCTGCCAAGGAGGATATGGATATCCTGCTGCTTCATATGGATATGGTGGTGGTGCTTCTTATGGTGCTGCTATTATATTAGTATTATTTATATTACTAGTTATTGTAATAGGTGCAAGAGCATTTAATAACTAATAAAGGAACTCTACTTTTCGTAGAGTTTTTTTACAAATCAAAAAAAATATGATAGAATATATCATGTTTTGAGGTGGTAGTTGTGATAAAAACAAAAGATATAATTGATGAATATGATAAAAGAATAAGATTAAAAAGTAAAGAAGTTACTTTTCCACTTGATGAAAAGTACAAAAAAGTAATAAATGATTCTTTAGAAATGCTTAGACTTAGTCAAATAGATGAAATGAGTAAAAAATATAATTTAAGACCTGGTATGGGTCTTGCAGCTATACAACTTGGTATTAATAAAAGATTCTTTGTAATAGTTCATGAATATGAAGAAGGTAAATTTAGAGATTATGTATTTATTAATCCAAAAATTCTAAGTACATCAGAAGAAATGGTTTATGCAGATTGTGGTGAGGGTTGCCTAAGTGTTAATAGAGAGATTGATGGAATAGTACCTAGACATGCAAGAATTAACGTTGAATTTTATGATATAGATGGAAATAAGCATACTACAAGACTTAGAGAAGAAGTTTCTATAGCATTTCAACATGAATTTGATCATTTAGAAGGAATTTTATTTTATGATAGAATCGATAAAAATGATCCTTATAAAGGTGAAAATGAAATGAGGGCAATATAAAAAACTGATTAAAAAATCAGTTTTATTTTTTTCTAAATACTTTTATAGCATACAAAATCCATGGACCAAATATAATAATAAATATTGGTAATACAATTTGAATTACTGTTATAATAGTATCAAAAGAAGTACCTGAAATATCTATACCAAAATATAAGTTTAAGAACATTTTAATCATCCATAATAAAATGAAAAGTCCTATTCCTACTCCTACAGCCTGTAAAATACATTTTACAATTGAAACATTATTATTCTTATTATTAGAAACTTGATTAGAATTATCTATTTTGTTTCCACATTTTGTACAAAAATTAGAATTTTCTTCTAATTTATTACCACAACTTGTGCAATACATATTACATCCTCCTTGCTATTATAATTATAAAATAAAAGTATTCTATTTTCTAGTAAGAATACTTTTATTTTACATGTTTTGACTTATAAAATTTTTTAATGCATCTTTAGGTTGAAATCCTACCGATTTACCTACAACTTTTCCATCTTTAAAAATTATTATAGCTGGTATACTCATTATTTGAAATTCAGATGCAATTTCATTAAAATTATCAACATTAACTTTTAAAAATGTTACATCTATCATTTCATTTGATAAATCTTCAATAACTGGTGAAAGCATTTTACATGGTCCACACCAATTAGCAAAAAAATCTACAACTACAATTTTATTACTTTCTATAATTTCTTTGAAATTATTTTTTTCTAAATGAATCACACTCATATTCTACTCTCCTATTCCACACTTTGTATTTATTTTTTTTGATTCATATAAATATTTTGCTGAATCTTCTTTAAGAAAATCTTTTTTTATCATTGTTTTTAAAGCTTTACAATTAAAATCTTTACTATTCATTTTTTCACTATCACTTATTAATTCACTTATCTCATCAAAGGTATCAATTGTACTTTTTGCCATACCTGATAATGCAATTGTATTATTTAATATAACCGGTTTTAACTTTGAATCTCTTACAAAATCTTCATTATTTAATTTAAATGTTGGTTGTGTAATTACAAATAATATTACAAACATCAATAAATAATATTCAAAAGCTCCTAAAATAGCACCTAATATTTTTGATGGTATAGCAAATATTACAGTTACCTTTAATATTTTTTCAATTATAGAACTTATTTTTATTAGTACAACAAGTATTATTTCTAATATTGAAAAAGCTATTAAAAATGCTAATACCTCATAAACCAATATATTTAAAACTGTTGCATTTTTAATTATAAAATCAAATCCAAAAAAAGGTAAATATTTATACATGAACGCTGATATTGGGTTTTTTAGTAAAAATGATAATATAAGTACTATATAAAGTCCTATTGTCATTACACCTTGTTTTATAACTCCTCTTTTAAAACCTATTATTGCACCTGATATTATTACTAAAATAGTGCATACATCAAGTATATTTAACATCTAATCACCTACTTTACTAAAAATAATTATATTATATTTTTAACCAAAAATAAAGATTATATGTTAAAATATATTTTAGAGGTGAAAACTTATGACAATATCTTTTAAAGTTAGTGATAACACAAAAGAGAAAATGATTGAATACTATAAATATATGAAAAGAGAAAAAACTCCTGCCTATGCGATTTTTCAAGCTGATGAAGCAGATACTGTAATAACTTTGTATGAATCTGGTAAAGCTGTTTTTCAAGGTGTATCTGCTGATGTAGATGCTAATTTATGGAAAGAAACTGAAAAAATTTTAAATGGAACAATAATAAATGATAATGATGATAAAAAAAAGAAAGAAAACAAAGATCTTGATACAACTGATTATTATTTTGTTAATTCTATAGGTTCTGATGAAGTTGGTACTGGTGATTATTTTGGACCAATGATTGTTACAAGTTCTTATGTAAAAAAAGAAGATATAGCATTTTTAGAAGAACTAGGAGTAAAAGATTCAAAAAAACTAACTGATGAAAAAATATTAAAAGTTGTTCCAGAAATAATGAATAAAATTCCTTATAAATCTTATATTTTAACTAATAAAGAATATAATAAACTTCAAGATAAAGGTTATAACATGAACAAAATTAAAGCTATATTACATAATAAAGTTTTATTAGATCTTATGAAAAGAGATAATTATATAGTTGATATGGTTGTTGTAGATCAATTTACTCCACCAAGAAATTATTTTAGTTATTTAAAAAATGAAGATAATGTTTTTAGAAAAATAACATTTACTACAAAAGCTGAAGATAAATGTTTATCAGTTGCATGTTCATCAATGATAAGTAGATATTTATTTATAAAAGAAATAGATAAAATGAGTAAAGATCTTGATATGATTATTCCAAAAGGTGCTGGTGTATTAGTTGATGAATTTGGAAAAAAAGTTGTTGAAAAATATGGAAAAGATAAACTAGAAGATATAGCAAAAATGAATTTTAAAAATACAGAAAAAATCCTAAATATTTAGGATTTTTATTTTGCATCAATAAAGTCAAATTTTAAACTTTTTCTAACTTTTTCATTTTTACTATAATTTGGTTTATACGCAAGTATAATACCTCTCTCAGCATTTAAAAGCATATCTTCCTCTTTTTCTGTCATTTTCTTTTTTAATTGTAAATTTCTTAAAAGTAATACCCAACTAGCAATAGGTCCTTTCTCATCAAAGTTATTGTCAATTATTTCATTACTTAATATTATTATTAATTTTTCTAAATCTATTTGATTTAAATCTTTAACTCTAGATAAAATATTTTTATATTTTTCTAATATTTCAAATTGCTTTTTCATTTTTATTCCCCCAAAATTTAATTATCTAAAAAATGCCATATATACCATAAATACAGTAAGTAATATTGTTACTACCATACCATTTATTTTTTGACTTCTACTTTCATCTATGTCAGCACCTAAAGCTAAACTCATTACATAACCTCCAACAAGTCCTCCAATATGCGCTGCATTCCCTATATTTGTTGATGTTAAACCTATAAATAAATTTAATAGTATAACTGGAACTATCTGACTAATAATAGCATTTCCAATGTATCCTCTATATGTATAACCAAAATAAAGTATTGCCCCAAAAAGTCCAAAAATTGCACCTGACGCACCTGCTGAAACAGTATTATCTCCTGATAGAACTAATGTAAATAATGAACCCATTATTGCAGAAAATAAATAAATTAAAATATATTTTACTCTTCCAAAGAATTGTTCTATTTGTGGACCAATTACATATAGTGCATATAAATTACATAATAAGTGTATGATACCTATGTGTAAAAAAGCACTTGTTATAAGTCTATAATATTCACCTGATTTAGTAAGTGGTGCATAATTTGCCCCAAACTTAATTAATGTATCTATATTTTCACTACCATTTCCAAATACATACATTAATCCAAATACAATTAAATTAATTAAAATTATTAAATAAGTAACTGTTGGTTTTTTTTCTTTAAACATTTTATTTCTTTTCTCACTTTCTTCTATATTTTTTTTACTTATATCAAAGGTTATTTTATTGATTAAATCAAATCCATCTTCACTATATTCTAAAGAATTTTTTAAATCACTAAAATATTTATTTAATAGTTCATTTTCTCTTATACTATTTTCACTATCTAAAACTATAGTATGGTAATTCTTATCATCTTTAATAATAGACGAAGAAAAGTTATCACCCACTTCTGTTAATATGGATAAAATATTAGTTGAAAAAGATAACATTTTTCTTTTTATCTGTTTTAATATATGTTTAGTCTTTAAAACATCATATTTATATTGATCACCATTATATATATTTTTAGTTACAATTCTAATAATCTTATATTCTTCCATTTTATTTTCAAGCCATATTTCATTATCTATTCCTTTTATAATTATTGGAGAATAATTTTTCTTAGTAATGAAATAATTTAAAAGTTTCATAACTAAAATATCTTTCTCATCAGTAACAGAAAATTCCATTTAATACCTCCTTTTTACTTTTCTTTATATTTATTTAATATATCAATAAATTCATCAGGTAAATCACTATCAAATTCCATATATTCACCAGTTGTTGGATGAATAAATCCTATAGTTTTAGCATGAAGTAATTGACCAAAATTATTAATATTTTTCTTATGACCATAAACAGGATCATTAATTACAGGATGTCCTATATATTTCATATGAACTCTTATTTGGTGTGTTCTTCCTGTTTCTAGTTTACATTCTATTAAAGTAGCATTTTTATATCTTTCTAAAACTCTAAAATGAGTAACTGCATCCTTTGAGTTTTCACTTGTTACTGCCATTTTCTTTCTATCATTTTTATCTCTACCTATAGGTGCATCAATAGTTCCTGTATCATGATTTATAACACCTGATACAAGTGCAACATATTTTCTATTAACAGTTTTATTTTTAAGTTGTTCTGCTAACACTGCATGAGCTCTATCATTTTTTGCAACAAGTAAAAGCCCACTTGTATCTTTATCAATTCTATGTACAATACCTGGTCTAAATTCTCCATTTACTTTACTTAAATTTTTTCCATAATACATTAAACCATTAACAAGGGTACCACTTGTATTACCTATTGAAGGATGAACAACTACTCCACTTTTTTTATTCACAACAATTACATCATCATCTTCATAAACTATGTCCAAAGGCATTTTTTCTTTTTTTATACTTGTATCTTCATGATATTCTTTTATTAACACTTTATCATTATTCGATACCTTATAACTATTTTTTATTTTTTTATCATTTACCAATATAAATCCACTTGAAATCATTTTTTGTATTTTAGCTCTTGTTAATTCTAATTCCTCAATAGAAGATAAATATTGATCTATTCTAATTTCTTTATCAGTATCTACTATTAATGTTTTTTCATTCATCCTTATCACTTCCTTTTATTCATTATCTTTTTTTAAAAGTAAAATAAGCGCACCTAAAACTATACATATGTCAGCAAAATTAAAGATTGCAAAATTATAATTAAATAATTCAAAGTCTAAGTAATCTATTACATATCCATATAATAATCTATCTATAAGATTACCAACAATTCCACCAAATAATAAGCTGTAACATATTATATCAAATTTTTTTAATTTTTGCTTATTTTTTATAGATTTATATAAAAAGTATACCGCAAATGCAGCTACTACAATAAAAAATATAGTTTTTCCATAGAAAATTGAAAAAGCTGCACCTTCATTTTTACAAAAAGTTAAATAGAAAAAATTATTGATAACTTTATTTCTTATTCCAAATTGTAAAAAATTTTCTATTAATATTTTTATTATTCTATCTATAGTTATTATAATAAAAGAAAATAAAGCTATTAATTTCATTTTTATCACCTATTATAATTATATCATGAATAAAAGAAAAAGACACTAGGTAAAAGTAGAAACTACTCATATCTAAGTGACTCTACTGGATCTAATTTTGAAGCTTTAATAGAAGGTTTAAGTCCTGATACTACACTTATAAATATACTTATAAGAATAGTTATAAAAACATATTTTAAATTTATATCTATAAATAAAGATTTATATTTACTCAATGTATATGAATTAATAATTTTTGTTATAATGCTAGACGCTAAACATCCATATATTCCTGAAAATAAACCAATTAAAAATGATTCTAAAACAAATATTAATTTTATATTTGTCTCTTTACAACCAAGAGATTTTAATATTCCTATTTCTTTTGTTCTTTCAATCACATTAATATACATAATTATAAATATCATTATAGATGAAACAACAAGAGATACACCTGATATACCAATAAGAATAAATGTTATTATATCAATATATTTAGTAATGCTATCAATCATTTTACTCATATTAGAATGTGAATAATTATAAAAATCTAATCTTTTTTTTACACTATCACTATTTTTTATATTATCTATTTTAATACTTAAATTTGTAGGATTAAGTTTTATATTATTATCAGAATACATTTTTTCTAAACTATTATATGGAATATATGCAAAATTCATGTTATCTATAAATTCATTATTAGTATTTTTTATTATTCCTGATATTATAACCTTTTTTTCCATTATAAGTGGTTTTGAATTTTCTAAAAGATATAAAGTTACTTCTTTTCCAATTAAAGATTTAATATTATTTATCATACTTTTAGCTAAATATTCTGAAATCACTATTTCATTATCTTTACAAACATTTCCATATTTTAATTCTTTTTTATTAATATTTGTATAAGTACTAAGTGACATCAATTCATATTTTTTATCTAAATAATTTATACTTGATAAACCTGATATAGACGTATTTTTATATACTTTATTAACATGATTTATATTACTTATCTTTTCTATATCTTCATTTTCAAACTTTTCTTCTTTTAATATATCATTACTCTTTTTTACTTCTATAACATTTGCATTTTCACTATTAACTAATTGATCATTAATATATTTTTTTATACCTGAATTTAAAAATAGCATAAATGATATACTAAATATTCCTATTGAAGTTCCAAGTATAATAAGTAAATTTCTTTTTATATTTTTCTTTAAATTTCTAAATGCAATTTTTAAAAGTGAAAATATACTTATTTTTCTTTTTTTAGTTAATTTATTTTCATTATAAGTTATATCAGTTACATAATTAGTTTTATCAATTAAAACTTTTCCATCATTTATTTTTATAATTCTAGATGAATTTTTAGCAACTTCTTCTGAATGAGTAACAATAATTACAATTTTACCTTCTTTTGATATATCTTTTAAAATTTTTATTATATTACTTGTATTTTTATTATCAAGCGCTCCTGTCGGTTCATCTGCAAGAATTATTTCAGGATCATTAATAAGCGCTCTTGCAATTGCGACTCTTTGTTTTTGTCCACCTGATAATTGATTTGGTTTTTTATCCATTATATCTTCTATATTCAATTTTTTAAATAAATCAATAATTTTATCCGAATCACTATTAGAATTTATTTCTTGAACCAATTTAACATTTTCAAAAGCTGTTAAATGTGAAAATAAATTAAATGATTGAAATATAAAACCTATTTTATTTTTTCTATAATCATCAACATTAGATTTTTCCAACTTTCTATTATTATACATTACGTTACCAGAATAATTTAAATCCAGTCCACCTATTATATTCATTAAGGTAGATTTACCTGATCCACTTTCACCTAAAATAGAAACAAATTCACCTTTTGAAAATGTTATATTTACATCATCTAATATTTTTTCTTTTTCATTATTATATTTTTTTACTATATTTTTTAATTCTAAACTCATATAATTATCCTCCTAATAATTATATACGCGATTTATACTTAAAAACCCCCTAAAAAATAAAAAAAACTATTAATTTTACTTAATAGTCATTATTTTTTCATAATTCTAAGTGTATTTAAGATAGAAATAATTGTTACACCTACATCTGCAAAAACAGCTTGCCACATATTCGCAACTCCAAATACACTTAATATTAATATTAATATTTTTACTCCTATAGAAAATATTAAATTTTCTTTTATTATTCTTTTTACTTTATTTGATATACTTATTGCTTTATTTATTTTACTAATATCATCATCCATTATAACAATATCACTTGCCTCTATTGCAGATGATGAACCAATTGATCCCATAGATATACCAATATCAGCCCTTTTAAGTGATGGAGCATCATTAATTCCATCACCAATAAATGCAACCACATTTTCTTTTGTTAATAATTCTTCCAATTTTTCATATTTTTCAGTTGGCAAAAGTTCATAATAAACATTATCTATATTTAATTTATGTGATATTGAAATTGCATTTTCTTTTGAATCTCCAGTAAACATATATGTTTCTACATTTTTATTTTTTAATTCTTTTAAAGTTTCAAATACATTTTCCTTTATACCATCATTTATACTTATACAAGATATAACTACATCATCTATAGATAAATATATATTTAATCCCTCATCATTTTTCATATTAAATAGTTTATTATTTCCTATTTTTATATTTTTACTATCATAAGTATAACTTATACCAAGACCTTCTAATTCTTTATAATCTTTTACATTTTTATTATCTATACTTATTCCAGTAAAATTAACAATTGATTTAGCAATTGGATGATTTGATAAACTTTCACCAAGTGTATATAATTCTAGTATATAATCTTCATCATAATCTTTATTTAACATTTTAAAATCTGTAACATTAAATGCACCACTTGTAAGTGTACCTGTTTTATCAAACACTATTTTGTTTACACTAGAAAGTAAATCAAGATAATTACTACCTTTAACAAGTATTCCATTTTTACTTGATACTCCTATACCTGTAAAATATGATAATGGAACTGAAATTGCAATGGCACAAGGACATGATATAACTAAAAATACAAGTGCTCTATATATTGATTCATATGCTGATAAATCAGTAAATAAAATTAGAAAGATAAAAGTTAATATGCTTATTATAAGTACTATCGGTGTATAATATTTAGCCATTTTAGCCACAAATGTTTCTGTTTTTGATTTTTTATCTGTCGCATCTTCTATTAATGATAATATTTTAGATACAGTACTATCAAAAAATAATTTAGTTGCTTTTATTTTAATTACATCTTTTTCATTTATTGAACCTGATAATATTTCATTATTTTCTTTAACAAAAAGTAAATCACTTTCACCTGTTAATGAAAATAAATTAAGTTTAGTACTTCCTTCTATAACAACACCATCTACAGGAACTTTTTCACCTTTCTTAATTAATAATATATCACCTATTTTAACATCTTCTACATTTATAATTTCAGTTTTATTATTCTTAATTCTATTTGCAAAATCTTGTTTTATATTCATTAAATCTTTTATAGATTTTCTAGAATTATTAACAGCTTTTTCTTCTAATATTTTACCTATTTCATAAAGAATTATAACCATTAATCCTTCCATTTGTTTTTCTACAAAACAAGCTCCAACTGAAGAAACTGTAATAAGTAAATTTTCATTAATTGTATGTGACTTAACAAGCATTTTAATAGAAACTTTAAAAGTTCTATATAGTAAAATTATATATGATAATATAATTAATATTTTATTAACTATACTATTATTAAAATCAACATATAATCCAAGTATCGCAACTATAATACCAATAATTAATCTTATTAAATTATAATTTTTCTTAACTGTTGAATTTTCCTTTATATCAGTTACTACTACTTCTGGTTCTATTTTAGTAACAATGTTGTTTATATTTTCCATTTTTATGTCATCATTTGATGAAAAAGATAATGTTAAAGATGAAAAATTTACAACTACATTTTCAAGATTTTTCTCCTTTTTTAATCTTTCCTCTATTTTGTTTGCGCAATTCGCACAGTCTAAATTATTTAATCTATATTTATATTTCTTCAATATGTTCAAGTCCTTTCTCTAATATTTTCTCAACATGATCATCATCAAGTGAATAATAAACCACTTTCCCATCTTTTCTTGATTTAATAAGATTTGAATCTTTTAAAAGTTTTAGTTGGTGTGATATTGCTGATTGAGTACATTTTGTAATATATGCAATATCATAAACACATAATTCACTTTCTTTTAATGCGCAAAATATTTTCATTCTGGTAGTATCTCCAAAAAGTTTAAATACTTCCGCAAGTTCAAACATTTTTTCATCATCAATAATATTTTTTAAGACTTTATTTACCCTGTCTTTATCTATAATAATTTCCATAAAACATTTCCTTTCATATGAATTTTTGTTCATATGTATCTTATCATTATTATATTCATAAGTCAATAACATATGAATAGTTTTTCATATATTTTTGCAATAAAAAAAATCCATTTTTGGATTAATTTCATTAATGGCGGAGTGAGAGGGATTTGAACCCTCGCGGCAGTTGCCCACCCTACACCCTTAGCAGGGGCGCCTCTTCAGCCTCTTGAGTATCACTCCACGACGCAATATAATTTTACCATTTAAAAATTAATTGGTCAATATTATTTATGCATTTATTTGATATTTATAAAATCCATATTCATCATATCCTACATTATTATATCCATTTTTTAATGCAAGTTTCTTACTTTTTTCATTATCTTCTTTAATTAATAAAGAAATGCTCTTTACTTCTCTTAATAAATACATAGTTATTTCTCTTAATAATCTTGTACAATATCCATTATTTCTAAATTTTTTTAATACACAATAATTGATGTATAGATCATCTTTTTTACCATCAAGTTCTATTGAACCAATTATTTGTCCATTTAATAATTTTACTAAATATATAGAATTATAAATAGAATCATTACACAAATTATAATAATGAACAATATCACTAAAAGAATCTTCAGTCGCAATTATGTACTTATTTATTTGCTCGTCCATATCAAACTTTCTTACAATATTAAAATAGTCATTATTTTCTTCATTAAATTCTTCTAATATAAAACTTTCTAACCTAATATTTTTCATATAAACTCCCCTTTTTGCAAAAAGTATAATAACAAAATGATTATATTTAGTCAAGTTTAATATAAGAGTATTTTTAGGAGTACAAAAATAAAAAAAATCCTAAAAAAATAAGGATTAATTTATAAATTGGTGACCTGTACGGGATTCGAACCCGTGAATGCCGCCGTGAAAGGGCGGTGTGTTAAGCCACTTCACCAACAGGCCAATAAAATAAATATGGTGGGCCTAGATGGACTTGAACCATCGACCTCACGCTTATCAGGCGTGCACTCTAACCAGCTGAGCTATAGGCCCATAATAAGCAAACAACGCTCTTTAATTTTACACTAACATATATACAAAAGTCAAGTGTTTTTTTAAATAATAATGGTGTCCCCTTGGAGGCTCGAACTCCAGACCCACTGATTAAGAGTCAGTTGCTCTACCAACTGAGCTAAGGAGACATCAAATATTACTTACTCATTATAACATAAAAAAATTTTTTTTCAAACATTTTTTTACAATTTATATGTTTTAATTATTAATATAATCTATTACTTCTTTTACTGAATTTGAAACAAGACATAAATCTTTATAAGAAGTTGTTACAAACTTTTGATTATTAGCATTTTTATACATACTTAATTGTTCATCAAAATAATCATTTGAATTAAATATTATTATCTTTTTATTATGATTTTTTGTTCTTTTTGTTTCAAGTGCATATATTAATTCGCACATTGTTCCATATCCACCAGGCATAAAAATTAATACATCTGATAACTCTATTAATTTTTCATTACTATCCCCTAGTGTTTTTACTATATATGATTCATCTACTTTTAGTTTTTCTAAAAATTCAATGTATATTTCATAACATACAGCAAAAATTTTTCTTTTATTTTTCAAAAATTCATTATAAAATATTCCCATTAAACCATTATCTGACGCTCCAAAAACTAAATCATTATCTTTAGATATTATTTCTGATAATTTTTTAGCATCGTTTTTATATTTTTCATCTATATTATTTGATGAAGAACATCCAACAAATATCTTCATATTTTCACCTTCTAATTTTTACTTCTTATTTCACTTATCATATTTGAATTAAATTTCTTATTTTTTATCATTTCTATTTCTTCTTTATATGGTGGATAAACACGTTTTTTACTATCATCATTTTCTGTTATATATGGAGTTTCCAAAATTTTTGATACATTTTCAAGTCTTTTATTATATATAACATTAATTAACGAATCAAAACCTATTTTACCAAAACCAATATTAGCATGTCTATCTTTTCTAGCACCTATTTCATTCATACTATCATTTACATGTACACATCCTATTTTATCTATCCCTATTTTTTGATCAAATAAATCTAAATACTCATCAAATTTTGATATATCAACACCAGAATCATTTAAATGACATGTATCTAAACAAACCATAAGATTTTTACTATTAACATTATCAATTATATATTTTATCTGATCTATATCAGTACCTACTTCTGTGCCCTTTCCTGCCATAGTTTCAATTAAAATATTTGTATATGTTTCTTTTTTTAAAACTTCTTTTAAAGCAAATACAATGTTATCAAGTGCTGTTTGAACACCAAGATTTACATGACTACCAGGATGTAAAACTAAATATTTTATTCCTAAAGTTTCACATCTTTTTAATTCTTGTTTTAAAAAATTAATTGAAAAATCATAACTTTCTTTTTTTGAATTATTACCTAAATTAATTATGTATGGAGCATGTACTATTACATTATTTATATCTATGTTATTTTCCTTCATTAAATTTACTGCTAATGCAGTTTGATTAACAGAAAGTTCGCATCTTTTAGTATTTTGTGGTGCACCTGTATAAAACATAAAAGTTGTACTCCCATAACTAATAGCTTCTTTTACACTTCCAAGAAGCTGTGTATCTTTATTAAATGATACATGTGAACCAATTAATAAACTCATTTTTCTTCACCTATCCTATAATTAAGTATATCAAAAAAAGTAATCTTAATCAATTAGATTACCCTTTAAATATACTTACTTTTTTACTACCATATTTTTTATATTTGTATAATTCATATTTTATGTCAGGAAAATTTAATTCATCTTTTTCATATTCACAAACTATTAATCCATCATTATTAAGTAAATTATTATCATAAATATAATTTATAATATCAGTAATTATTTGATATTTATATGGTGGATCTAAAAAAATTATATCAAATTTTATGTTATTATCTTTAAAATAATCTAGTGCTTTTTTATAATCATTTTTTATAATTACTGAGTCATTTTCTATTTCAAAATTTTTTACATTATCTTTTATTGCTTTTATAGCTTTTATATTATTATCTATGAAATATACTTTTTTTGAGCCATTACTTAAGGCTTCAATTCCAATATTACCAGTTCCTGCAAATAAATCTAAAAAAATACTATCTTTTACATAATTTTGAATACTTGAAAAAATAGATTCTTTAACTCTATCCATTGTAGGCCTTGTTCCATTTATATCATAATTATTTATCATTCTGCCTTTTAATTTTCCACTAATTATTCTCATAGAAAGTACCACCTTTAAATATAGTATAAATGAAAAAAATTACTTATTCAAGTAATTTATCTACATTTATGTGAACTAACTATTGAAGATATTATACCATCTATCTTCATAAAATTAAGTTTTAACATATTTTTTATATTCATATATTCTTTAAATTCATCAATAGAAAAAAGTTCTTTTTTTATATTTAAAAATTCTTCTTTATTATTAGTGTTATTTAATTTTTCAATTAAATTTTTATATTCTTTATTATTACTTAAACTTTTCTTTAATGTTTTTAATCTTTTTACTTCATCTGTTTTTTTTATATTTTCTATTATTTCTTCTTGTTTTTCTTTCATAATGTCACCTATTTTATCATGCTCATAAAAGTCTTAATTAAATCTATTTTTTCAGATAAATCATTTATTTTATCTGTTGTTGTCAATTTATATTTTTGTTTCATTTCTTCATTCATTTTTACTATTAATTCTGGATTTCTATTTAGTATTTTATACCAATAAGAATTTTCTCTTATATATTTTTGAAGTAAGGAATTATTTTTTAATTTAAATTGTGTTTCTAGATTCATTAATCTTCAAATTTTTTATATAAAGGCCTTGGAGTATATTCTTCTGTTACTTTACTAGAATCTTTTGTTATTAAAGATTCTATAAGTGCAAGACCTTTATTAATACTTGTAATATTTTTTTGAACTGCATCTAAATCTATCTTTTTAGCCATTTGTACAAGTTCATTTAAAGAAAAATTTGACTCTTGACTAATTTCTTCTTTTGTTTCTTCTTCTTTTCCAAAATATTTTTTCCATACCTCATCATTATTTCCATATAAAGAATATATTTCAAAAAACTTTTGCCAAGTCATTTCACCTTTTTTTATAAATCTAATAAGTTCTGGATGCTGTTTTACAAATAATTTAAATTCTTCTTTTTTTGACATAATTTAACACCTTACCTTATTATAATATATGCCTAAAAAAGAAGAATATTATTTAAATTACCAACTAGAACCTCCGCCTCCTCCAGAGCCTCCTCCAGAGAATCCACCAGAAGATGATCCACCTGATGACTCATAAGGTCTTGAATTCATAGAACTTGATGCAGAATTAATTGTTTTATTTAATGAATTATTAAATGAAACTACATTAAATGTATCAAAATTTGTTTCTGAATACCAAGTTGGTGGTTCAACTGCTATTGACTCAAAGTTTTTACTCCATTTATCTGACACTCCAAGTACATAAGCATATGGTAAAATATCATAAAAATAATTTGGATTTTCTAAAACTAATTCATTTATTTTATCTTTTTCAACATTTTCTATATAATCTTTAAAGCCACGAATTCTTTCATAATATTTTGTAGCTTTTTCTTTTCTTTTTCTATTAAATATAATAAATAATAAACTAATTACAAATATAATAACAAGTAAAATTATTACTGATAAATAAAGTGGCATAAATTTATATGTTTTTTTGTATGACAATATACTTGCGTCTATAGACATAAATACAAATGGAAGTGTCATTGCGCATATATAGAAGAAACATACCCAATAATGTGATGCTTTATATATTTTATGTTTTATTTTTAATAAATATATTGCTGAATCCATTGTTTTATAAAAAGAATCTTCTAATTTTGCTTTAGTAACAATTCCTTCATTATTTGCTTTTTTAAATAAGCCTTTAAATACTTTTTTTACATAATCTGGATATTCTTCATCAATATCCTTTAGTTTCTTAAACTTAAAACTTTTTCCTTCTTCTATTATTTCTAAATATCCTTTATTTGCAAGATATATTATTAATGATATTATTTGTTTATTTTTAGTTGTTCCATCATATAAATACCCTATTTCAGCAGGTGTTAAATTATCTGGAGCAATAAACTCTGGAACTAATAAATCTTTTTTATAATAACTATATTTTTTAAATAACAATACTTCTACTAAAATAATTATTACTGAGGCAATTAAAACAAATATTAATATATATAATGTTGAATCAAAATTCATTCTTTCATTAACAAAATATCCTTCTGGTAAATTTATCTTTGCAGTTAAAGCTTCATTATTATATAGTGCATATCCAGCTTCTGTTGGGATTATTCTTCCTATTATTTCATTTCCATTAATAGAATACTCTACTGCATCATCATAAGTTGCACCATATGTTCCTACCAAAAAGTGAACATCATCTTCATTAAATTTTTTTGGCATCTTTATTCTAAATGTTACATTATCTATTGTTGTATTCCACTCAGTCCCTATTATATTAAAATATACATCATCAGATTCTTCTACATTGTCATCACCTAAATCATATGTATAAGAAATATTATATGTTGTATATTCATCTGCATAAGAATTTGGATCACCTATTTTAATATTTAAATTACCATTATCTTTTGATGTAGAAAATTTATTATCTACTTTAACATCTGAAATTTTTGCTTTAAATTTTGTTTTAATTTCTTTACCATCAATTTTTCTTATATTTTCATTTTTAATTGGAATACCTCTTATTATTCCATGACTTGAATATGTATAATGAACAAATATTTTTTCTGTTATTTTATACACATTATTTTCTTTTACTTCTATATCTACATTATAATCTATTATTTTAAAATTTTCTGCTTTAGCAGAAAGTGGCATAAATAATAGAAAAAAAGATATAAAAAGTACTCTAAATAAATTCTTTTTCATATCTTTCACCTTTCTATTCAAAGTCTACTTTGACATTTTTTCTTTCTTCTTCACTTGCTGTAAATAATTTCATTGCAGTATGTTTAAATAATTTTGCAACTAAAACATCTGGGATTACTCTTATTGCATAATTATATTTTGTTGCTGCAGCATTATAGTATTTTCTTGCACCTGCAAGTTCTGTTTCAATATTTCTTAAGTCTGTTTGTAAACTTAAAAAGTTTTCATTTGCTTTTAACTCTGGGTAACTTTCAGTTAATGCAAATAATCTACTTATTGCTTGAGTAACTTCATTATCAGCATCTATTTTAGCATCAGTTCCTGTTGCACTAACAGCAGCATTTCTTGCTTTAATAACATCTTCTAATGTACTCTTTTCATGTTTTGCATATCCTTTTACAGTATTTACTATATTAGGAATAAGGTCATATCTTTTTACTAAATGTACATCTATATCAGCAAAAGCATTTTCTGCTTTCATTCTTTTATTTGTTAGTCTATTTTGTACACCAATTACCCATAATACTAAAAGTACTACAACTACTAATATGATTATCCATACCATTTATATCATCTCCTTTAGTCAATTATATCTTATGTTAAAAACATTGTAAATATATTTAAACTATAAATTGTCAAATTTAAGCAAATTAGTATACCTTTAAACATTCCATTTTTTACCATCTAATAACACTTTATATTTTAAATTTAATTTATTCGAAAAAGATCTAATTGCTTTAAATATTTTTTTAGTAAAATAATATTCATTAATGTCTTTTAAATTAACTTTTCCATCAGTAATAAAATTTATTTCTAAAAAATTTTTTTCAATATTTATATTTATTTTATTTACATGACTATATTCTTTATTACCTTTTACTCTTTTTCCATAATCCGATAATCTTTCTTTTGTCATATCTAATTTATCTGAAAATATTAATATAGTTCCATATAAATTATTTTCATCAAAGCCATCACTATGATTTTTTATAGCATCAAGTATTAAATCTTTCTCATCAAACTCAATATTATTATCTATAAAATAATCTCTTGCAAATAAAAAACTTCTATATGCATGATTTTCTTTACCTAAAATGGCTCCTGTATCATGGAGTATACATGCTATTTTTTCTTTATAAATAAAATCTTCATCAAAATTTAATCTTTTTAATACATTATCTACTATTTTTTCAACTCTTTTTATATGATTTAAATCATGGTATGCCCATCCTCCTGTTTCATCTTCAAATTTTTTGATATTATTATATCTATCTATTATTTTTTTATCATTAGTTATTTTTTCATATATTTCTTTATACACTTTTATCACCTGTAATTAATAATATTCAAAAATATAATTATGATGAATCAAAAAAAGTAAGCGAAGAATGCTTACAATTTTTTATTTTTCTCTAATAATATTTTTACTTGTAAAATATGTTAAAAGAAAATATCCACCATATATCAAAATTAAAAATATAAATGTCATTGTAATTGATGAAGTAAGTCCGCTAATCCCCATAGTCCCAAGTATTTTATTTGCAAATTTTATACCAAATATTGAATGAACTATAGCAAGGGATAAAGGAATCATAAAGAATATAAATATTTGATTAAATAATGCCCTATTAATCATCTTTTCATCTGCACCTAATTTTCTAATCATTTTATATCTTTCTTTATTATCAGTTGATTCAGATAATTCTTTTAAAGCAAGTATTGCTGCACTTGATATTAAAAATATTATTCCTAAATATAAACCAATAAATGTAACAAGGGCTCCAAGTCCTATTGATGATTCTAACATATCAATTTTTGTATTATAAAATAGTACTTCTTCTAAATTAACAAGTTCATTGTTAATCTTAATTTTTTCATTTTTATTTTTACTATTAAAATTAGCAAGTAATATTTCAATTGATATAGTATTTTCTTTTAATACATTATCTGGTACAACTATAATTCCTGTATTTAAATGTTGCGCACCAATATCAACAAATCCATATTTACATTCTGTATACTTCGGTACTAAATTAATACCATTTATATTAATATTTTCTTTATCTTTTAATGCAACATTTCTAATATTAATCATTTCATCATAATCTGCAATAACAATATATTCATTTTCTTTTAGAGTATATGTTTTATTACCATATAATTTTGCAACTTTATTATAATCACTTATACTCATTACTTGTTCTTGTTCATCAAAATGCATAAAAGGAAATGTTTTTTCTTCTGTACTTGCACTTTTACCTAAAGCGTCTCTTAAAGTTAAGTTTGTATCATAATAATATACAGTTAAATTATCTTTAAAATTATTTATATCTATATTATTATTTTTTAGTGTTTCTTTTATAGAAACTTTTGTATCTAATAATTCTTTATCTTCCAAATTATAATCTTTAAGATTTTCATCTTTTATATTTCTTAATTTAGTAAATTCAACTTCAACAGGTGATAACTTATCAATATTTCCAGTAAGCGAGTTTTTAAGTGATAGACAACTTGATAAAAAGCATATTGTTACAAAAAGCATTAAACATATTATTGTACTTGAAAATACAGTTGTATTAATCTTACTACTAACTTGTCTTAATGTAAAACTATTTAATCCTTTATAATATAAACCTTTCATATTCATTACTATTTTTAATAT
>CAKPEJ010000019.1 GCA_934149325.1 uncultured Bacilli bacterium | reverse complement strand
CATGGTATAATATTTATAGAATTAAATTGTTTATTTATTTGTTGTGATGGTTTCGGACTATCTTAACTATCGCACCAGATTGATATTTATTCGAACTTTTATAGGTTCGTTTTTTTATGATAAATTAAAAAATTATTATAAAAAGCAGCATAAGAAAATAAATGGAATAAATAAAAAGTAGATAAAGTGTTAAATCAAATGATGTTAAGTACATAATAGAAAACTTAAAACAACAACCTTTATCAAAAAATAATTTGATAATATCTTCTGATAAAAAAGATAAATTATTAGAATATATAAAAGATATTGATAAGAATAATAAAAATTTCAAAAGTATAAGTAATTATAATTTATCACTTGAAAATATAAAAAAAGATTTAGATGATAACCATAAAACTATCAGAAATTTAACTAACGATAATGAAGATTTAAAAATAAAATTAGAAGAAAAAGAAAGCTTGTTGGCAGTAGCAAAAAAATACAATAAAAGATTTAAATAAAAAAATAATTGAACTTGAATCAAAAGTGAAATCATGGAAACAAAGAGTTAATGAAATTGTAGATTTTATATCTAAAAGAGTTAAAGGTTTCTTTGGTAATATATTAAAAAGTAAATATAAAGAAGTTGCAGATGATTTAAGAGAAAATAATATAATAACTGAAAAAGAATATAAGCAAATATATGATTTATCTATTAGAAAAGATTATAAAGAAAATAAAAAGAAAGATGATTTTGAATTATAAAGATAATTAACTGAATTTTATGGTAAAATTTATATAGGTGAAAAATTAGTCAAACTTGTATGACTATTTAGAAAGGAGCAAAAATATGGCAAAAGATTTAGTAAAAACTGAAATAAATGTTATAGATAATAAAATTGGAATAATGAGAATTGGAGATGTAGATTATATATCACTTACTGATTTAGCAAGATATGCTGATGCAGAAGAACCAAGACTCCCAATTAGAGATTGGATGAGAAATAAAGAAGTTATTTCTTATTTAGGACTATGGGAAAGTATGAATAACAAAAATTTTAAAGGGGGCGAATTCGCTACCTTTAAAAACGAAGCAGGTAGTAATAAATTTAAAATGTCTCCACAAAAATGGATTAAAGAAACTAATGCAATTGGAATTGTTTCAAAATCAGGAAGATATGATGGTGGAACATTTGCACATCCTGATATAGCATTTGAATTTGCTAGTTGGTTAAGTCCTGAATTTAAACTTTATTTAATAAAAGAATTTGAAAGATTAAAAAGTAATGAAATGTATCAACAAAAAATTGAATGGCATGCTAATAGATTATTATCTAAATTAAATTATGTAGTTCATACTGATGCAGTTAAAAATTATATAGTTCCTACATTAACAGAAGAACAAAAAAGATTTGTATATGCCGAAGAAGCAGATGTATTAAATGTTGCATTGTTTGGAATGACTGCTAAAGAATGGAGAAAAGAAAATCCAGAGCTTTCCGAAAAAGGTAATATGAGAGATTATACTGATTTATTACATTTAGTAATATTAAATAATTTAGAAAATACAAATGCAGAGTTTATAAAACTAGGTATGTCACAAAGTGAAAGATTAATTAGTTTAAATGATTCTGCGAGAAATCAAATGGAAATATTAAAAAATAATAATGGTATTAAAGAATTAGAATTATTACAAGAAAGAATAAATGAAAATAAAAAAGTTTTGATTGAAAATAAATAATAGAAATAAAAGTTAGTATATATCAAATTGCTGTTATTTGCTGTATAATATAAAATATAGAGGAGGTTTTATTATGGCAAAAATATTTATTGAAGATGCTTATTGTTTAGGATTATTATATTCATATCTATATGCAGGTAAAAAAATGGTGTTAAAAGATGATTTAGATGCATTTTATAATACTATTGAAAAAAATTTAGAAAATACAGATGTAATGGATTTATATGCTACTATATGGAACGATGATGAACCAAGTATATATTATTCAAGTGAAGGAAAAAATGGAGAAGTATATTATGTTTTGTATCCTGAATTTGATATTAATAGAGCAAAATCAAAATATATCGGTTGTTTATCTGTACAAGTACTTTTAGCAACACAAAAGGATAATGCGTTAGATTGTTTAGGGTTACAATTAAAAGAGGGTCATATTTGTGAAAAAAATAGTAATCATGTTGGTCTTGTTGGTGCTACAACTTTTATGAACCAATTTATTGAAAAACTAAAAAGTGGAAAATTAAAAATAGAGATATGTCCTCAAGTAGAAGTTGGTCCTGAATTAAATGAAGAATTTATCATTCAGCAATTAGAATCCTATCAAAGATTACTAGATTCAGAAATAATAGAAAAAAATACAAAAAGTGAACAAGGACCAATATTAAAGAAAATAAGAAATAATGATAAAGAAAAAATAAAATAATTAAAATAGTATATATGATGAAAAGGATGAAATAAACATGAATAAAGTTTTTTTGTTTGATCTTGGAAATGTATTAGCTAAACCATTAGATAATCATGAATTGTACAATAAACTTAATTGTGAAATTACTTATGAACAATTTGAAAAATATTGGTTTGAGAATGATTTAGTTATAAAAGCACATGAAGGATTAATATCAGATAAAGTTCATATAGATGCATTATTAAAGTATTGTAAAAGTAATTTATCTATTGATGATTTTTATAAAGTTTACAATAATTTAGATAATTCATTGTATAGTGATACAATTAAGATAATTAAAAAATTGAAAAATAAGCATTATAAAATTGGATTATTGTCTAATTTGAGATTGATGGATTTTAATAGATACAAAGAACAGTTAGAAAAATTGAATTTTGATTATATGTTTTTGTCTTATAAAATGAAGTGTATAAAACCTAATGATGAAATTTATGAAAAAGTTATAAATACTATTAGAATAAAACCACAAAATATTATATTATTTGATGACAACAAAAAAAATGTACAAGGTGCACTAAAAACTGGTATTATGGCTTATTTAGTTACAGGTTATACTATAAAAGAATTTACCAAAAATAATTTTGAAATTTAGCAGATTATATATAATTGATATAGAGTCTATGGCTTTATCATATAATGTCTTTGATTTTAAATGTACTATTACTTGGGATTTGATTCAATCGTATGAATATGAAATTAATTTTTTAAATGGTTATTTTAAAGGACTTTATGACTATAAGATACCAAAAGTATTGTATGAACAATTAAAATATATTTTTCTTTATGATTTTTTTAGATCTATTTATGGTTTGTTAAAGGAAAATAATATTAACTATGAAAAAATTGATAATTATATTAGAAAAGTATTAAATATAATATACAAAATAGATTTAAAAAACGTCTTTGATTTTTAAAAATTAAGTAAATTTGATAAATATAAAAAGTAAATTATTAAGAGTATCAATATTTAATTATTTTTTGACACCTATAATAAATTTAAAAAAAGTTATGACATAACCAAGTAGAATGTGGTCGTGTTGTTAAAAGATAGAAAGTGTGTTACAATACTCATTCAAGGGAGGTTTAAATTATGTATGAATTAGAGTTTAATGAGGTTTTAAAAGAATTTTGCATTAATAATTATGTTATGGAGAAAAGAAATAATACAATTAGATCAGTATATTTTTGGAATAATATTGAAATTTATTTTGGTGGTAGTTATTACGCTGTAATTAATGGTAAAATCCCTTTAAAAGTTGCAAATACAATTTATAAAAAATATCCTAATAATCCTTATGGAATAAGAATTGATGGTGGTTGTATTGATTATATTCCAATTGAACATGCGGTTGATGATAAGTTTAAAAAAGAAGTTGGAAAAGGTAATTTTGAAAAAAGAAGAAAAGAGTTACTTAAGAGGAAAAATAAAAAGAAATATATTGAAGTATATCATATTGATTCTAAAGAAGGACTTATTATTCTTTTGTCAGAATTGAAGGATTATTATGCTAGAAAGCAAGGATTACCTGAAATAGAAGTTAAAAGATATAATGAAATAGAATCAAATGTTAGTTCCGAAATTTTGAAAAAAGTGAATCCAGATATTACTACTTATAAATGGATGGAAGGTGCAGATACATATAATCACGAAAGTTTTCTTAATACTGTTAGTCAAGATAATTTTACTCCTTTTCAAATTGTTTTCAGAAGAGCTATTGATCAATTTGATAAGACTGTTAATCCATATATAAACGAAGATATAGAATTAGATTCTATAGATAATTATTTACAAAGAGTAAATATTAGTGCTAATACTTATGATATGGAAGATGATAAATATCGAGAAAATTGTTGTTGTATGGAAATAAAAGAAAAAAATGGAAAAAATAGAGTTGTATATTATAGAAGTCCAAATGGTTTTTCATATCAGCTAAAGTACATTTTAGGACCAGGAGAATATTTTGAAGTGATACATTATTTTAAATCTAACGGAAATAAAGAATCTGATTTAGGAGAACATATTTATATAAATCATAGTATAGATTCTAAAACAGTATGTAATCTTAGATATAATATTACTCAAGGTTTATTTGGAGAAAGTTATAAAGATAAGGTTCCAGTCACTTCTGATATAATGGTTTTTGTTTATGATGAATTACAAAAAGCAATAGAATTGGCTTCTACAATTACTATAGATAATATGAAGAAAAAGGAGTATACAAAGAAATTAGTACCAGATCAAAACTAAAAAATGAGAAGTATTTTATAATAAATAACCAACAAAGGAGAGTACAAATATGGAGAATATTGAAAAAATAGATAAGAAAATAAAAAAAATGGAGTATACCAATTATTGTAGTTTTAAAATTAGAACTTTTGGAAATTTATTATCTAACCTTAGAAAATCATTAGACCTAACGCAAGAAGATTTTGGAAAGCTTATATTAATTTCAAGAGTAACGGCTGTAAAAATTGAAAGATTTGAAGATGTGAATGAGTTATCAGATCATTTATTGTTTCGTTTAAACCATCTATCATTTAGATTAATGAGTAATGAAAATTTTGATGATTTTGTTATGCTTTGTGCAGAGAAAGTATACAATATTACTTATGATGAATTATCTAAAAGAATGATTGATAACACAGATAATATGATTTTAAATTTAATTATTAAAAATTAACTAAATTATTAGTAATGAATTAAAGAACATTAATTATAAATTTTTGTATTATTAACAACACAATTATAAAGATTAGAGATAGAAAGTATATTAGAAATATAGATTTATTTACAGAAATGTTATATATTTAAACAAATAAGGAAGAGAGAAAGTATATGAAAGTATTTAAAAATCCAAAATTAGTAGTAATTGAAGAAAAAGAATTAGAAGATTCAGTTATAGAGCAAATAATTGAAGAATTTAACGAATCGATAAATCCAAAATTATTAGAAAATACAATTAGAGAGAATGCATCAATAAAGTTTGCAAAAGATTTCAAAACTGAGAGTAATGCAGAAGAAAACTTAGGTATTATAAGTAAAAAAAGTGAACAAGAATTAGTAAAAAAATTAATTTTAAGTTAAAAGAAAAAACTATGAACATTTATGTATCAATAATATGTCATAGTTTTTATTTTTAATGATCTATTCCTTTAGTATTTCTTGGATCTACTAAAATATCACGTTTAATTCTTATTAAGCTTTTGTTCTTTTTCTTTTCATAATATGGTTTTAAGGATTCTTTATCGATATAATAAGTATCCAAGTCATATGTAGTAGAAAATGTTATTAAATCTGACTTATTATGTTCAATTTTGTATATATCTGTTAATCTTAAAATATTATCTAAATTAACATAAACATCATTTTTACATTTTAAAAGTACTGTAGTTTGAATCAATTCTGTTCCATACATTATATTACCTAAAAAAATTCTATTAGTATTCATAAATTTTCTCCTTTGTGTATAAATATTATATCATAAAAAATTAAAAAATAATAAAAATTTAGTTATTGTGAATTATTTATAAAAAAATAAATATTATTAATTGTTAGGAGAATAATTATGGATAATATTGAAATTAAAATTATTAAATTTTTGTATAACCTTAAAGAAGAAAAAATAAAAGAATATACAGAAGGTAAAATAGATGATAACATAATTTATATTTTCAATAATAACAATGAATATATAGAATATTTTATTAAAAATGGTATGAATGAAGTAAATAATGATATAATAGAAACATGCAAATTTAAAAAAGTAAGAAATGGTAAAATTATTTGTTTAAAAGGATTATGTGATCATTTTATTTCTGAAAATAATAAAGTTAAGAAAAAAGTATTAAAGTAGAAAGGAGGTATTTTAATGAAAGAAATAATTACAGATGAATTTATTAGGTATAAATCAGGTTTTATTTCTGGCAAAAATGAGGTAATAGAACTATTTAAATTGGGAAAACTAATTAATTTAAATAAAAAAAATGAAAATAGAACATTATCGTGGTATGATTATGGCTTTGAAGATGGTTTTAAATATTTTTTTACGTTATTTAAAGATAATAATTTTAAGCTGGAGGATATTAATATGAGAATGTTAGTTAAAGAAAGTTTTCTTAAAAGAGTAATTAAAATTAATCAAAGTGGTGATAAGAAAATTTCAGTAAGTAAATTTAAAATGTAAGAAGTCTATAAAAAATAATTTTATAGCTTTTTTTGTAAAATGATGACAATATATTCAAATAATATCTTTACATATCGATTAGATTTTTGTATTATTCTAATATAAATAATAAAAAGAAAGGTGATAGTTATGATTAGAAATTATATTGAAAAAATAGAAAAATATTCAATGGTTGTATCAATATTAATGATTATATTATCTCTGTTTTTGATATTTAAACCATTAGAATCATTAGAAACATTAATTATATTTTTTGCTGTAATAATTATATTTAGCGGAATAGCAAATTTTATATCATATTTTTTAATTGATAGGGAAAGTAGAATGTATAGTTTTGAGTTACTTACAGGTACAATAACATTTATTTCAGGAATTTTTCTTATTATATATAGAACTGAACTTATAAATTTATTTCCAATAATATTAGGTGTTTGGATTATTGTGAGTAATTTATTTAAACTTCAACTATCTATTAATTTAAGTGTATTAAAGGAAAATGGTTGGATATTACTAGTTCTTATGTCAATTCTTATGATAATATTTGGTATAACATTAATAACTAAACCATTTTCATCAGCAGTAGCAATAACAACAATATCAGGAATATTACTCTTAATATCTGAGGTTGTAAGTTTATTTGAAAGTATTTATGTTGTTAGAAAGTTAAAATAGAAGTCTGACTGTAAAGTGTCAGATTTTTTTGTAAAAAAATTATCTTTAAATGCTATAATATTTTTAGGGTGTAGTACAATGAAGAAAAAGAAAAGAAGAAAATATAAAATAAAAAATATATTAGCGTTAGTAATAATATTAATTTTATTTATAAACTTGATTAGTGTTTTTAATAATTCTCAAGGAAAATCTAAAAAAGAAATAAGTTTAAAAGAAGAGTCAATATCTTATTTAAATAAAATAAAAAAGTCAGATAATTTTGATGGTAATGTAGATAAAAAAATAGAAAATGTAATTATAAAATATATGGATACATATTTTAAATCTATATCAACTTTAAAAGAAATAGACATGACTAATCTTTTTTCTAATGATTCTTTTGAAGAAGCATATATTAACCAAACAGCAATTTCATTACTTATAAATTCTAGAAAATTAGAACGAAATAAAATGACTATAAATAATGCAAAATATGATATTATTTATGATAATATAGTTGAAGATGGTGATTTAGTTACTATAAAATTTTTAGAAAACGATTATTTTTATTTTGATTTTATGAAGAATATAGAATCAAAGGCATATGGGGTTGAAAATACATTTGTATTAGAAAAAATAGGCAATGATTATAAAATAAAACAAATTAGAAAAGTACAAGATTTTTATGTTATGGTAACAAATTCATATGAAGTTGGAAAATCTAAAAAAGAAGCAAAAAAAGAATTAGATGAAATGAAAGAAAATTATATTACTGATATGGAAGATATGATAGATGAATTTAAAATCTATTTGAAAAGATATGAAAATAATAAAGAAACCATAGATAAGAAATGTGATCATAAATATGATAGAAAAAAAGCTTTAGAGTACGCTAAAAAATATATTACAACTAGAAATGAAAAATGGATGAATTATAGTGAAGTAGGAGGAAATTGTCAGAATTTTGCATCACAGGTTATATATAGCGGTGGTGTTCCTATGGATGTATCTGGAAATATGATATGGAAACACTATAGTGATGTTTTGGATGAAACAAAAAATAAAGTTGGTAGATCAACTTCATGGACAACAGTACCATATTTTTATAATTATGCAAAGGAAAATGAAGGGTATGGTTTATGTTCTTTAGTTGATGTTAATCCATTTTATGCAGAAGCAGGAGATATTGGACAAGTAGGCTATGACGGAGAATTTAGACATACTGTTGTAATAATAGGTAAAATAAAAGGAAAAAATGGAAAAGTAGCTGATTTACTTATAAATTCAAATTCACTTAATTTGGAAAATTATCCATTATCTGGTTATGTATATCCTGATAAAAGAATTATAAAAATATTAGGATGGAACGAAAACTGAAATCTTTTTTTCAGTTTTTTCTATTTATTTACACTCTTTTTTCTGATATAATGTATATATAATAAAAAGGCTAGGTGATAAGTGTGGATCAAAAATCAATAAATGTTATAAAAAGTTTAGCAATAGATATGGTTCAAACAGCAGGAAGTGGGCATTTAGGAATTGCTCTTGGAGCAGCGCCAATAATGTATACTTTGTTTGCAAAAAATATTAATGTATATCCACCTGTTTATAATTGGATTAATAGAGATAGATTTATAATGAGTGCAGGTCATGGGTCAGCACTACTTTATTCAACTATGTTTTTAAGTGGATATCCTTTAACAATAGAAGATTTAAAAAGTTATAGAAGATTAAATAGTAAAACACCAGGACATCCTGAAATATCTACAATGGGTGTTGATGTATCAACAGGACCATTAGGAGAAGGGTTTGCAACTGCAGTTGGAATAGCACTTTCAGAAAAAATATATGAAAATAAATTTAACTTAAAGAAAAAAAATATATTTGATAATAAAACAAAAAGTTTAGTAGACTATTATACTTACGTTCTAGTATCAGATGGAGATTTAATGGAAGGAATTTCATATGAAGCAGCATCACTTGCAGGAACATGGAAACTTGAAAAATTAATAGTTTTATATGATTCAAATAAAGTAACACTTGATGGTAGTACTGATAATGTATTTGATGAAGATGTGCTTGGACGTTTTTCATCAATGGGATGGCATACTCAGCATGTTAAAAATGGTAAATCTGTAAAAGATATAGATAAGGCTATAAAAAAAGCAAAATCAGAAAAAAGTAGACCATCTATAATTAAAATAGATACTGTAATAGGTGAAGGATCACTTCTTCAAGGAACTAATAAAATTCATGGCTCTGTCCTTGAAAAAAATGATTTAGAACAATTAAAAGCTAAACTTGAAATGGGTCAATTACCATTTACTATATTAAAAGAACCAGCTGGAAATATACGTGATCAAGTTATTAAAAGAGGAACAGAAAAATATAATGAATGGGAAAAAACATATAATGAATATAAAACAACTTTAAATAGTGAACAAATAAAAGAATATTCAAATATAGAATTTAACAAAATTTCAATTGATTTAACTAAGATAAATATTGATATAGATTATGAAAATAAAGAATTACTTAGAGATAGTAATTCAAGAGTAATGAATGTATTAAGTGGACTTGTTACAAATATGATAGGTGGATCTGCTGATGTATCATCATCTGCTAAAACATATCTTAATAATAGAGATAATATAAGTTCTAAAAATTATTTAGCTAGAAATATAAGTTTTGGTATAAGAGAAAATAGTATGGGTGCTATTTTAAATGGAATGGCTTTATCAGGATTTAGACCATTTGGTTCAACTTATTTAGCATTTTCAGATTATTTAAGACCTTCTATAAGAATGAGTGCTCTTATGAATTTACCTGTTACATATATTTTTACTCATGATTCAATAACAGTAGGTCAAGATGGTCCAACTCATGAACCTGTTGAACAGTTAGCATCACTAAGAGCAATGCCTAATCTTAATGTTTATAGACCAGGTGATATAAAAGAAATTATTGGTACATGGAATTGTATATTAAATGATAAGAAACCAGCAGTTATATCACTTGCAAGAACAGAGGTTAAAGCAGAACAAGGAACAAGTATAATGGGAGTTTCAAAAGGTGCTTATGTAGCTGGAAAAGAAGAAGAAAGAGTAGATGCAGTATTAATCGCAACAGGAGCAGAACTTCAACTTGCAAAATCTATAAAAGAAATAATTAGAAAAGATAATATTGATTTAAGGGTTGTTAGTATGCCATGTATGGAAAAATACGATGAACAATCACAAGGATATAAAGATGAATTGTTCCCAGCAGGTAAGCCTATATTTGTTGTAGAATATGGTTCATCATTTGGATGGGAAAAATTTGTACCAAGTTCAGATTATTTATTTAATTTAAATGAATTTGGAAAAAGTGGCTCTAAAGACGAATTATTAAATAGTTATGGACTTGATTTGAATCAAATAATAGAAAAAATAAAAAAATTAATATAATTACTTATTTTGACAAAGTTTTCATGGATATTTATTTAAAATATGTTTAGGTGAATATTATGAGAACTTTTTATATTTTTAAAATTAATAGTATGTTTCAAACTTTTTATAATGATAAATCTAATATTTTGTATAAGATGTTTTATGAAATATATAATTCTTGTGATGATGAAATTATAAATAATTTTAGATTGTTTGAAAGAATAACAATACCTTTTAATAAAAGGGTATTTAATAATTATATTTTATTAAAACATAAAGATGATTTATATTATAATAAAAATGATAATAAACATACTATTAATAATGTGAATGAAGTATCCAAATTAATTGTTAATGTAACTCATTTAAAAATAAAATCAAATAAAAATATTAATTCCTTTATAAGAGATATTATGGATACAAAAGAAAGTGTATTTGTTATTGATTTTAAAAATGAAGACTATTTTTGGCTTAATGAAAGAATTGATAAAGCACTTGTGTAATTTTATTAATTTTATTATAATATAATTAAGAGGAGGAATAAAAAATGTTACATGATATATTATTAGTAGTAATTGGAATAATAATCGGTGCTGTAATAGGATTTTTTGTAGCACGTAAATTTATGGAAAAATATTTAAAGAAAAATCCACCAATAAATGAGCAAATGATAAAAATAATGATGAGTCAAATGGGTAGAACACCAACTCAAAAACAAATTAATCAAATGATGAAAGCTATGAATAACGCAAAATAGATTTTAAATCTATTTTTTCTTTTGTTTATTCTTGTTATTTAGTTAAAAAGAATATATAATATTTTGTAAGGTGGTGATTAACATGGATAATATAAATATTTTACCAGCAGATACTTATGTAGTTGTTAATAAAACAATATTAAAAGGTAGCGATAGAAAAATATTAACCATGTTATATCAACCAATAATAGGAATAAATGCAACTAATTTATATTTAACTTTATGGAATGATTTGGATAAAAATGAATTTATGAGTTTAGAAAATAATCATCATCATTTAATGACTAGTATGAAAATAAGTTTAAATGACATTGTAGTAGCAAGAGAAAAATTAGAAGCTATTGGTTTATTAAGGACTTTTTATAAAAAGGAAAATGATAGTAGTACATATATATATGAATTATTTTCTTGTCTTGAAGCAAACGAATTTTTATCTCATCCAATATTAAATATAGTTTTATATAATAATGTTGGAAAAAAAGAATATGAAAGAATAGTATCTTATTTTAAAGTTCCAAGAGTAAAAACATCTGATTATATAGATATTACAAAATCATTTTCTGATGTATTTGAAAGTGTTCCTGGTGGTATGTTTTTGAATGAACAAAAAGATATAAAATCAGAAAATAAACTTAGTATAAATATTAGTAGTGATTTTGATTTTGATATGTTAGAAGCGTCATTTAACAATGAAACAATCAATAAAAGGGCATTTACAAAAGATATAAAAGATTTAATAAGAAAATTATCTTATATTTATAATTTAGATGTTGAACCTATGAAACATATAATAGTTAATTCATTAAATGATAAACTAATGATTGATAAAACTGTTTTAAGAAAATCTGCTAGAAATTATTATCAGTTTGAAAATAGTGGAAAACTTCCAACACTTATTTATCAAAAACAACCTGAATATTTAAAAAATCCTATAGGTAATGAAAGCAAAAGGGCCAAAATGATTTATGTTTTTGAATCAATCTCTCCTTATAATTTCTTAAAAAGTAAATATAATGGTGCAAAACCAACTACCAGAGATTTAAATTTAATCGAAAATCTTATGGTAGATGTTGGACTTAGACCAGCTGTTATAAATGTACTTATAGATTATGTTATGAAGATAAATAATAAAAAACTATCAAAGAATTTTGTTGAAACAATTGCAGGACAATGGAAAAGACTTAATATAGAAACTGCAGAAGATGCAATGAATCAAGCTGAAAAAGAGTATAAAAAAGGTAAGAAAAAAGTTCAAGAAAAATCTTATTCAAAGAAAAAAGAAATAGAGTTACCAGAATGGTTTGATAAAACAATAGATAAAAAAGAAATAACAAAAGAAGAAGAAAATAATCTTAAAGATATGTTGAAAGAATTTGTATGAGGTAAATAATGGAAAAAATTAATCTTAAAAAATATGATAAATTTAATAATGATGAATTAGAACTTGAATTTTATAAAGCATCAAAAAATGATGATTTTAAAAATATTGTTAATAACTTAAATATAAGTGAGAAAGAACTTATGAAATATACTACTAAACTTCTTCAATGTTCTAAAGAAAAAAGTAATTGTAAAAATTGTAAAGGTATTGAAACTTGTAAGAATGAAATAGCAGGTTTTGTTTTTACTCCTAAAGCTGTTGATAATGAATTAATTTTTTCGTATGACTTATGTAAAATAAAATCAAAACAATTAGAAGAAATAGAATATATGAAAAATGGATATATGTTTGAAGTATCTAAAAATATTAGAAATGCTAAAATGAAAGATATTTATACTGATGACAAAAATAGGGTTGAGGTAATAAAATGGCTTACTGGTTTTATAAAAAATTATAAAAATGGTGATGCACATAAAGGTTTATATTTAAGTGGTAATTTTGGATCAGGAAAATCTTATTTGGTTTCTGCTGCGATGAATGAACTTGCTAAAAATGGTTACAAAGTAGCAATGATTTATTATCCTGAGTTTTTAAGAAGCTTAAAAGCCTCTTTTAAAACAGATTTTGATGAACAATTTGAGTATGCTAGAAAATCAGATTTGCTTTTATTAGATGATATAGGTGCAGAAAGTATATCATCTTGGTCAAGAGATGAAATATTAGGTCCAATATTACAGTATAGAATGGATGAAAAATTACCTACATTTTTTACGTCTAATTTATCAATAGAGGAGTTAGAAGTACATTTAAGTGAAGGTAAAGATAAGGTAGATAGATTAAAGGCAAAACGTATAATAGAGAGAATAAAATATTTAACAGATGATATAAAATTAATTAGTAAAAATAATAGAGTATAATTCTATTGTATTTTTACTTTTTTTAATTTATAATAAGTTTAGAAATGTGTGGGGTGTTTTATATGTTAGAATTAAATTATGAAAAAATAAAAAATTTACCAAAGGATAAATATAGAGAATCAATTTTATTTTTAATAAAAGATTTAGAAGAAAAATACTATAAATTAAAGAAACTTGATTTAAAATCGCTTGAATTATTTAATAAAAAGACAAAACATAAACAACAAATAAGAAAAATAAGAAGTTCATTAGTTGAATTATATATTATGCTGGATGAACTTGATAATGATATAGTTATGAAAAAAGTAAAATGTCCTATTTCATATAGTGAAATAATATCATTAGATTATAGATTTAAAATTAATATATATGAACTTTTTAATAGTTTAAAAATTGAAAATAATATAAATAAAAAGATAATACTTATTAAAAAAATTAAACTTAGTTTAAGAGAAAATATAAATAAATTAAATAAAAAAGATTATGTTAAAATGAAAAAATTAATTGCATATTTTGATACTTTACAAAAAGAATATAATAAAGAAAAAAATAAAAATACATCTAAAGAAAAAAATGTATTTTTAAACTCAAATAAAGAAATAAAAAAAGATACTTTTGAAGAAAATGATAAAAATGATGATGCAATATATTATGAAATATTAAATGGTAAAAGTACATCTTCTTACTCTTTAAAAGATGTTATGGAAATAGTTAGAGATATAATAAGAAAATATGATATAAATGAAAATCTAGTATTATGTATAAATGATATAGTAGATAGATTAAATAATGAAAGAAAAAGTAAGGATGTAGATGATTTATTAATATCTATATTAGATGCATCAAAGGTAAGAAAAATAAGCTATAACAAGGATAGTAATGAACATAAAATACTTAAAAACGTAATAAATATTTTAAAAGAATATGAACTTATGAATTCAATCTATAATAATTCAGTTTCTAATTTTAAAAATAGTGAATTTGATATTATTGAAAGTTTACTCTATGATGAAAATAATTATTTTATTATTAAAAAGTTAATTATAGCTCATCCGAATATAATAAATACATCAAAAAACAATGTTCATATAATTGAATATATTCTTAAGTTATATTTAGAAAATTATGAAAAATTATTGAATAAAGAAACAAATAATTATATTAATATTGAATATTTAAAATCTGTATATCTTTTAATTACAAAGAATCCTTACTTACATGTAGATAAAGATGTAGAGGGTAGAATTAATAAACAAATATATACTTTTATTAGAAGACTTACTAATGATACATCATTAAAACAAATAATTTTAGATGATGATATAGTAAGTACAATTATTATAAAAAGTGATAAAAAGAAAAAGAAAATAATGGAAGATACTAAATTATTATCAACGTATTACTATAACTATAATAAAAAAGAATATGAATTAAAAAAATTAAATGAAGGATCTTTAGAAAATCAAATTCATTATGTTTCTAAATCTGCGCCAACTTGTAAGTATGCTAAAGATGAAATAGATTTATTTGATAGTGAAGTTATTGTTTTGAATAATAAAAATGTTGCTTATAATATAACGGAAAAAGAAGATGAAAAAATTGTAAAAGTATGTGTTCCTGATATGTCAAATTTTATTCCAACAGATACTTCTATAAATAGTTATATATATAATCAAATGTTGAAACATGAACGTATAGATAATAGAATTTTAGAAAAATTTGAATTTAAAAATGAAAAGGATACATCTTGTTTAGTTTATGAATTTTCAGTAGATAAAACTAATAAAATATCTAATTTTAAAATTTATAAAGCAAAAATAAGACCAAAATATGATTATGAAAATAGTGAAATGTATACAGAGTTAAGTAAATTTTCATCAAAGATTAATAATATTAAAAATTTGGGAATGATTGGAACAACTAATGAAAAAATATATTATGTAACAAAGAAGATAATTAATGATCTATATTTAGATATAGCTATAAAAAGTAAGTTACCTATAACATATTATGGTGTTGAAGAAAAAAGATTTATTAATACAGATCTTTATAGTAAGTTAACATCATTATTATGTAAATTAGATAAAGAAGAATCAGATGAAATTTATAAAATAATTGTTGATAATTTAGGTGAATTTCATTATTCTAATGAACCATTTAATATTTGCGGAAATTATGACTTAGGATTAATAGGAGAATTAAACTATATATATTTAGAAAATCAAAGAATAATAAAATCTATTTTATTAAATGAATTATCTTTAGATCAAACTCGTTATTTGAAAAATAAAAGAATTAAAGAAATAGAACATAAAAATATGTTATTAGATTTAAATGCATCTATTAATTATAAAGATGTTTCAGATTTTGATTATAAAAACAGAAAGAAAAAAAAGAAAATTTTATTTACGGGAGCATATTAATTATTGACAATGATTGATTGCTAATGTAAAATAAAAATGTAATTACAGTGATTAGGACATGTTTAATAAAATTATTTCTTATAGAGAGTTGGGAATTTGATGGAATCCTGATAGAAATATTTATTAAGTACTACCTATGAGTAGGTTAATAAAAAATTAACCCGGTTAAAACCGTTATATTATTAAGTAACAAGGTAGGATGGTACCGCGTTTATACGCTCCTTATTTATTATAGGGAGTTTTTCATTTTTAGGAGGTATTTTATGAAAGTAAGTGCGAAATATGTAATTGAAATAAGAAAGTTTATGATGAATTTTGTTTTTAATGAGAAAGATGTAAATAAAGGTGTAGTTTTTGATGGAAAGTTAACACATGATGATATGAATTTATATTTATTTGATAAAAAATATAGAATTCCAAAAAGAGCTAAATTTAATCAAATAAAAAAGACTGATTTACTAGCTGGTAAAATTTTACTTATTAAAGATGAATTTGGTAAGGTAATACCATATCATAACCCTAGAATTACTAATATAGAAATGTTAGAAGAGGAATTACGTAGTTTAGAAAATAAAAAAAGAACATATAAAGCTAGAAGAGAATTTCTAAAATCTCAAGGATATGTTGAGACTTGTAGGGGAGATGTAATTGAAAAACAATTAATTGATGAAGAGGAAGATTATATTACATCAAAAATAAATAGAAACAAAGTTTTAGTAAATAGAAATTGTCATGGAATGAGAGGAAAGGTTGGATTAAGATGATAAATATAAAAGAAAATGAAGAATTAAGTGTCTTAAATCATAGTTGTGCACATTTACTTGCACATGCTTTAAGAAGACTTTATCCAAATGCAAAATTTTGGGTAGGACCAGTAATAGAAGAAGGATTTTATTATGATGTGGATTTAGGTGACGAAGTTATTAAAGAAGAAGATTTGCCTAAAATAGAAAAAGAAATGAAAAAAATATCAAAAAGTGATAAAAGAATTACAAGACTTGAAATAAGTAAAAAAGAAGCTTTAGATATGTTTAAGGATGATCCATATAAGGTTGATATTATTCAAAATTTAGCTGATGATGAGATAATAAGTGCATACAAACAAGATGACTTTATTGATTTATGTCGTGGACCACATATGCCTACAACTAAATCTATGAAATATTTCAAATTATTAAAAGTTTCAGGAGCATATTATAAAGGTGATTCAAAAAATAAAATGCTTCAAAGAATTTATGGAGTATGTTTTAAAACAGAGGAAGATTTAAATAATCATTTAAAAGAATTAGAAGATGCAAAATTAAGAGATCATAGAAAAATAGGTAAAGATTTAAATTTATTTATGACTCATCAATTAATAGGTGCAGGACTTCCTATGTATTTACCATATGGTGCAACAATTAGAAGAACTTTAGAAAGATATATACAAGATAAAGAATTAAAACTTGGATATAAACATGTTTATACACCATCTTTAGCAACTACAGATTTATATAAAATAAGTGGACATTGGGATCATTATAAAGAAGATATGTTTCCAATAATGCATATGGATAATGAAGAATTAGTGTTAAGACCAATGAATTGTCCACATCATATGTTAATATATAAAAATAGTTTACGATCATATAGAGATTTACCTATAAGAATAGGTGAACTTGCTAATGATTTTAGATATGAATCTTCAGGAGCAGTTTGTGGTCTTGAAAGAGTTAGACAAATGTGTCAAAATGATGCACATTTATTTGTAAGACCAGATCAAATTAAAGAAGAAGTTGGAAATGTTATTAATTTAATATTCAATGTATATATTGATGATTTTGGTTTTTCAAAAGATACATTTAAATTTAGATTATCAAAAAGGAATAAAAATAATAAAGAAAAATATATTGATAATGATGAAATGTGGGAAACTGCTGAAAGCCAATTAAGAGAAATATTAAATGAATTAAATATAGATTTTTATGAAGCTGAAGGAGAAGCGGCATTCTATGGTCCAAAAATAGATATACAAATAAAAACAGCATTAGGTCATGATATAACAATCCCAACATGCCAATTAGATTTTTCTTTACCAGAGAGATTTGATTTAACTTATATAGATAAAGATGGATCAAAAGTAAGACCAGTTGTTATACATAGAGCAATTTTAGGTTCATCTGACAGATTTATTTCTTTCTTACTAGAAGAAACAAAAGGAGTATTACCTATATGGCTTTCACCAGTTCAAGTAAATATTATTCCTGTTAATAATGAATATCATTTAAGATATGCAAAAGAAATAGAAAAATTATTGCTTGAGAATGGAATAAGAGTAGAACTTGATAGTAGAGAAGAAAAATTAGGATATAAATTAAGAGAGTCAGTAACTAGAAAAATACCAGTTTTATTAGTTCTAGGTGATAAAGAAAAGGAAAATGGAAATGTTTCTTATAGAAAATATGGTACTGAAGAAACAATAACTGTATCAAAAGAAGATTTTGTTACACTTTTAAAAAATCAAATAGAATGTTACAAATAATATGTTTTAAAAGAGATTAAAAAAATCTCTTTTTTTTGTTAAAAAAACAATATAAAATCATTGAAAAACAAGACTAAAAAATGGTATAATTAATGTATATATTATACTAGGAGTGATAAAATGAAAAATAAAGAAAAATTAATAAAAATAGGGATAACAATATTAACAATATTAATAGTAATATTTATGGTAAATAAAATAGATAAAAAAGAAGAAATAAGTAAAACAATCACGCAAAGTAAAGTAGCGGGAGATGTTTTAAATGCATCAAAAAAAGTAAAAGGAAATGAAATAGTAAAATATGAAGTAAAATATACACCAAAGAATTCAAATAAAATAATAATAGAGGCAAGAATAAATAGTGTAGAGTATGCACATTTTAAAGAAAAAGAAGAAGAAAATGTAATAAGTAAAATAAAAGAAGAAGGAAAAGTATTAGAATTAACAGTAAGTAATTTAGAAATAAATAAAGAATATAAAACAAAAATAGAAATAGAATTAAATAACGCTCCAAATGGATATAGTATAAATCCTAGTATAAAAATAAAAGAAAATGAAGAAGAAGTAAATGTAGGAACAGAAAGTATAGAAGTAGAAACAACAGGAATAACAGGAAGAGTAATAAATGAAAAAACAAAAGAAGGAATAAAAAATATAGAATTAGCCTTAATAAAAGGAAATAAAGAAATAAAAAGAACATATACAGATGAAAAAGGAAAGTATTCAATAAGTGATATAGAAAATGGAGAATACAAATTAGAAATAAAAGAAGAAAAATATGAAAAAGTAAAAGAAGAAAATATAAATGTAAATGGAAATATAGAAGAAATAATAGAAGTAAGAGAAGTAGAGCCATTTAAGGTAAGTATAAAGAAATATGTAAATAAAGTAAGAATAAGAAATAATGGAAAGGAAGAAGAATATAGTTATAATAAAATAGAAAGAGTACAACAAGTAGTAAAGAACTTAAAAGAAATAGATGGAGAAGTAGAATATAAAATAGTAGTAAAAAATAAAGGTAAAAAAGCAGGGTATGCGAAAATAATAAAAGAAGAAATACCAGAAGGAATGAGTTTTAATAAAGAAAAGAATAGTGGATGGGAAGAAGAAAATGGAATAATAAAAAATAAAACACTATCAAAAAGTAAAATAAAAGCAGGAGAAGAAAAAGAATTAAAAATAGTATTAGATATAGAAAAAACAAAAGAAGCAAAAAGATATATAAATAAAGTAAGTGTAACAGGAGAAATATATCATAAAGTAACATATATAAATAATGGTAAAATATATCATGAAGAAGAAGTATTAGAAGGAGAAAAAATAGGAAAAATAAGTGATCCAGAAAATGAAGAAAAGAAATTTATAGGATGGTACACAGATATAAATTATACAAATAAATATAATTATGAAAATGAAGTAACAAAAGATATAATATTATATGCAAGATATGAAAGAAATAAAGAACCATATAAAGTAAGATATATAGATGAAGGAAAAGTAATAAAAGAAGAGTTAGTAGAAGAAGGAAATTTAATAAATGAACCAGAATTAAGTAAAAAAGAAGGATATACATTTAAAGGTTGGTACGAAATAGGAAAAGAAGAAGCATATAATAAATTAGAACCAGTCACAAGAAATATAGATTTATATAGTAAATATGAAAAAAATAAATATACAGTAAGATTTATAAATGAAGGAGAAGAATATAATAAACAGGAGATAGAGTATAAAGGAACAATAACAAAACCAACGGATCCAGAAAAGAAATATTATAGATTTGTAGGATGGTATGAAAAGAATAGTGAAGAAAGATTTAAAGTAGAAGATGAAATAGTAACAAGAAATATAACATTATATGCAAAATATGAAGTAATAAAATATACAGTAAGATTTTATGATAATAATAAAGTAATAAATGAAAAAACAGAG
>CAKPEJ010000018.1 GCA_934149325.1 uncultured Bacilli bacterium | reverse complement strand
TATTAATAAAATGATAATTAGTATTAGAAATGAGATTAGTAAATCTTTTTTCTTCATAATATCAAGCCTCCTTCCTAATAGAAGTTGGCAAGTACTCAACAGTTTAGTATTTCCTAATAAAAATTATATTATAATGGAAAAACTAAAACAAGCGAACAAGCTAAATTTTTGCAACAAAATCAAATAATTCATGTTATACTTATATGAGTTAGTAATTATTACTATCTATTATTGCTTTTGAAAAAGTTATTCGCATGCACCAATAGCGAATCTGTTCTAGCTTATAAAACTTTAAATATATTTTCAGTCAGTAATATGACTGATTTTTATTTTATATAAAATTCCACTAGTAATTTTGATGCTTGTGTTAAAATACCTAGGGATTTAAATAGTTATATAAATTTGGTATAATGATTATATAATTTATTCATGGAGGTAGTATATGAATAAGAGGGTAACAGCGGTAATTTCTTCTATTTTTAATTCATTTTGTGATTTTACTTTAGATATTGCTGTAAATAAATTTTCTATTTATAAAGTATTATTATATACAAGTATAATTTCATTTATTTTTCAAATTTTATATGCATTTTATGTTGGTATTTCTATAACTACTCAAGCAATTCCTGTTATATTAATTTATGGCTTGATTATATTATTAGGTTATCTATGTTATGTTAATGCATTAAAGAATATACCAATAGGTCTTGCTGCTCTACTTGAAAATTTAGACTTATTTATAATTTTAATAATTGATATATTATTTGGAAATTTAATTCTAACTTCAAAATTTATATTTTTATTCGTATTGTTTATTATTTCTATTTTATGGTTCAGTCTAGAAACAAATAGAGTTAAAGATGAAATAAAATTTAAGGAAATAAAATTTGTAGGTATTTTTTTTTTATTGTTATCTGTTTTATTTTATGGAATTGAGCCATATATAATAAAATATGCTAATGCTCTGGGTGCTAATGAAGTGGCTATTAACTTTGGTTATAGTGTATTTGCAATTCCATTTTTCTTTTTTCAAAGTAAAAAATCAGGTGTATTAACAAAAGAAAATAATAATAAGAAATTTTTAATTTTAGTAGTTTTGATTGGTTTTTTTGAAGCTATTTATTATATATTTGGGACTATTGGTTATATTTATGAAACTCCAATTATAGTTAATATTATTCAGGAAATTAGAGTATTTTTATTAGTTATATTATCAGTTGTGTTTAAAACAGATAAAATGAACTTAAAAAAAATAATTGCGATATTACTTGGTATGATTTCAATAACAGGAATTTATTTTATTTAGTAGAAATTATTATATATAGTAAAAAGGTTGTAGATATCTACGATAATCGCACATTATGATGGAAAACTCGAACTTATTCAAACATTAGCACTTGGAATCTTAAAAGACAATCTAGAAATGTTTAATGAAGTATTAGTTTCTAAACTAAATAATTTAATTCAAGAAGGTATTTCATCTAACAAAAACCAAAGAAAATAACTTTTTGACAATCTCAATAATTTATGCTATTATTAGTATGTAAGCAAGAAAACTTGCATAAAATAAAAAAGAGGAACATTCGATTCTGCAAGTGAATGTCGCCTCTAAAAAACTTAGTATTGACACTCAATCAGAGATGAAAGAGTGTCATATTTTTATTGCTACACCAGTAAGGTAGAAAGTAACAAAATGATAGCAATAAGGCGAAGGACTTTTATTATAAAAGTTCTTTTCTTCATTGTATCCCTCCTTTCTTTCTAAAGATTGGAGGACGACACTCACATCAAATGTTCCTGTTAAAATTATATAATAAGTAAATTCATAAAACAAGCGAACAAATAAAAATTCAAGTATGAATAAATTAGTTTTGAAAAGGTATATGAATTCATGTATAATGTAAAAAGGAGGTTTTATTATGAATGAATTAATTAAATTTAAATTAATGATAAAAAATAATAAGAATGTATTTAATGATATTATAAATGATATGACTATAAAATCATTAAAAGATAATACTATAATTTTTATAGATTCTAAAGGAAATGAAATAGTAGCAGAAATTAAGGATAAAAATATAATATTTAATTTTGATGAAAATAAAAGTATAATTGTTAATTTATCTCAAGATGATAAAAATGAAGATGTTAAGGTTATTGAGGTGACAAAAGAGAATAGAGATAATGGATGTATTATTGAAGTAATAGAGAAATGTTATGATTTTACAATAAAATCAGAAAAGGAAAAAGTTTTGGTTGATTTAGTTTCTAATAGATACGTTTTTGATAAAAATATTTCAATCGATGATATTAATAATTTTGAACAATTATGTAAAATGAAAACGACATTTGAAAGTCATTTAAAAACATTACAAAAATCTTATGTTTCTCTTAGATGGTATACAGATTCACCTTATTCAACTTGTACTAAGTTAAATGGAGAAGATATTTCTTATATTTATGATGTTATTAATGGCAATGATAAAATATACAGAATATATGATTTATATAATGGAACAATAAATGAAAGAAATAGTGAAGATATTTTAGAAATACATTTAGGATTATTAAGAAAAGCAGCGTTTGGATATAAGAAATTAAGTGGTATAGATGATAAAGAAAACGATATATGTGGATCTTGTAAAAAAAGGTTATCAACTCAGGAAAGTACATTTATTTATAATTTAATAAATGAAAGAATTGGATATAAGAAACAGTTTGATATATATGATATTAATTCAATTATAGATGCTGTTACATATAAAAGAACTGCTCCTGAAATGGCAAAAGACTTATTAGAAAAAGAATTAGGAATTCCATATGAAGAATTTCACAAATTAGATTGTGATGAACAACATAAAATTCTTAAATCAAATAAATTAATTAAATCATTTAACACATTAAAAAAAGGAAATTTTTAGAATGATATTTAAAAAGAAGAAAATAAATCAGTTTTATGATGATGTTGTTAATAAGTTAGAAACATATCATTTAATATCTTGTTTTTCATCAAAAGAAAAAATAGAAAAATGGATACTTAGTTTAAGTGATGTAGCGCTTAATAACTTTTTGAGTTTAAATGAGAATCCTGCTGATGTAAAGTTTGATTATAAAATACTAATAGATAATAACTTACTTAATAAAAATGACTATATAGAAAGAGTAAATGCTTTTTTAAGCATAAATAATGCAGATGGATATCATCACTTATTTAATAGTATGCTTAATCCAGATTTTTTAGATAGTGAAAGATTTTACGATGATATAGAAATGCTTAAAAAAGCAGAATGTGCTCAAACACCTTTATGGATAATAGGAGATAGTAATTTTATTAATAGCCCATATCATGATGAGGATTTTAAATTACTTGTAGAAGCAAAAGATAAAGATGAAAATAATGATCATGTTTTATGGGATGCGATTGCAACAGTAGTAGCAAATAAAGATTCAATTAATAGTCCTTACCATAGACAAGATTTAAAGACTATAATAAAATATTCGTCAAAATCACTTCAATTAAGTCATTCATATCCTGAAAGATGTATAAATTATTTGGCAATAAATCCAGTATCATTAAAAGATAAATATCATTTAGAAAATATGGAAATATTAGTAAATAATGTACAAATAGGGAATTTTTTATATGCAGTAATGACAGATAAAACAGCAATAAACAAAAATGATTACAGAAAAATAATAGATGAAATGGTTAATAATAAAGAAAATATAAGATATGTATTTTTATTATGTTATTATGCGGTTGGAGAAGAAAAATCCTATTTAGCACAAGGAATGCACAATTATTTATATGAAATAGAAAAATATTATGATATGAAATATTTAACAGATTTAGTATATGAAAAATTAAATGTAATAGATTCTGAAGAAGTAAATAAAAAAGAACTTTCTTTAAAAAATATATTTGATATATAAATTTTTTGTAGTAGAATAAATATAATAGAGGTGTCTAATATGAATTTTAAAAAATTAAAAATTCTATTATTATTTATTCTTTTTTTATTTCCTTTGAATTTTGTTTCTGCAGACGAGATAGAAGATATAAGTTCAAAAAATGTGATTTTGTATAATTTAAATGATGATAGTGTTTTATATGAAAAAGATTCTAATAATGTAACTTTAATTGCAAGTATGACTAAAATCATGACGTCAATAGTTGCATTAGAAAATATTAAAGATTTAGATGAAACAGTTGTTTTAAATGATTCTATATTTAATAGTCTTTCGTCTGATTTATCAATGGCTGGTTTTAAACGTAATGAAAAGGTAACATATAGAGATTTAATATATGGAGCACTTTTACCATCAGGTGCTGATGCGACTCATTCTCTTGCTATTTTTATATCTGGTAGTGAAGAAGAATATGTAAAACTTATGAACGAAAAAGCAAAAGAGTTAGGTTTAGAAAATACTCATTTTACTAACACTATTGGGATAGAAACAAGCGATAATATGCATTATTCCACAGTAAAAGATATTGCTATATTATTAAAATATTGTTTAAAAAATGATTCATTTAAAGAAATATTTATGACTGATAAATATGTAACTAGTGATGGATTAATAACTTTAAAAAGTACGAAAAGTAAAATAGCGAATAAATATAATATGGATTTATCTTTTATTAAAGGCTCAAAAACAGGTTATACAAAAAAGGCAGGACTTTGTTTAGCTAGCATAGCATCATATAATGATGTTAATTATTTACTTGTAACAGCAGGAGCAAGTACTGAAAATGATAATAAAATAAATCATTTTTTAGATGCTAAAAGAATATATACCTATTATTTTGATAATTATGGTTATAAAAAAATATTAAAAAAAGGTAAAGTTATAAAAAAAATAAAAACTAAATATGATGAAGAAATTGTTTTAAAGGCAAGTGAAAATGTAATAAAATACTTAAAAAATGATTTAAAAGAAAATGATTTAAAATATGTTTATGAAGGTAAAACTGTTTTAGACAAAAATATTAAAAAAGGTGATAAAATTGGAAAATATGTAATAAAGTATAAGGATAAAAAATTATATGAAGAAGATGTTTTATCTCCAAAAACAGTAAAATTTAAGTTAAAATATAAATATAAAATTATAATTTTAATAATTATTACAACAATAATTTTTATAAAATTATTTACCAAATTTTTAAAGAAAATTAAATAGAGATAGTTTAATATTTCTGTTTTTTTTCATAATAAAAATGGTGATAATATGAAGGTAAGATTAGGATATGTTTCAATAACAAATGCACTTGATTATACAACATCAAGTACTATTACCTATAGTAATTATGTAAAAATTAATAATAAAGAAGAAAAAATAGATGATATAATAATCTCAAATTTAACTGCTTTAGAAAAAATTATGATTTATAATATAAAAAACAATATTCACTTCTATAGATTAACATCAAAATTAATACCTCTTTCTACTCATAAGGATGTAAAAATAGAATATATTAATAAATATAAAAAATATTATGAAAAAATAGGAAAATTAATAAATGATAACAATATTAGAGTAGATGTACACCCGGATCAGTTTTGTGTAATTAATAGTACTAATAAGGAAGTAATTGATAATAGTTTTAAGATGTTAGAATACCATTATAATATCCTGAATGCATTAAATATTAAAGATAAGGTAATAGTTTTACATGTTGGAAGTAATGTTTTTGGAAAGGAAAAATCAAAACAAAGATTTATTAATAGTTTTAAAAAATTACCTTCTTATATACAAAGTTGTATAGCAATAGAAAATGATGATAAAATTTTCAATATAGATGATGTATTAGATATTTGTTATAAAATTAATATAAGACCAATATTTGATATTCATCATTATAATTGTAATAAAGGTAAAAAAGAAGCTTTTGAATATTTTAAAGATATATTTAATTTATGGAAAGATAGAATTCCCAAAATTCATTTTTCATCACCTAAAAGTTTACTAAAAAAAGAATATAGAAGTCATAATGATTATATAAATGTAAAAGATTTTATAAATTTTTTAAATAGTATTAAAAAATACAATAAAGATATAGATATTATGCTTGAAGTAAAACAAAAGGATGATGCTTTATTTCGTTTAGTTAGACAAATAAAATTTTATACAGATTATAAATTTTTAGACGATACAACATTTATTGTATAAAAAAAGAATATTTAAAAACACTAATACTAGGTGAATAACATGTATTATTATTTAAATTATTTTTTCATATTTTCTATTATAGGACATTTAATTGAAAGTTTATTAGTTCTTATATTTGATTGGAATTTTAAAAGTGGATATTTATATGGTTATTGGACACCAGTATATGGATTTGGTGTTGTTTTAATAATATTAATATCACACTTAATATTTAGAAAGTTAAAAGTAAATAAAGTATTAGAAATTATAATATTTTTTATAAGTATTTCATTATTATTAAGTTTTATGGAATGGGTAGGTGGAAATGTTCTTCATTTAATATTTAACAAGGATTTTTGGCTGTATAATAATCATAAATATCATTTAGGAAAATATATATCTTTAGAGATGACTTTAGTTTGGGGAGTTACATCTATACTCTTTTTATATTTAATAAAACCATGGATGGATAAAATAATAGTAAAAATACCAAAGTTTGTTACAATAATTTTTATATTTTTATTTATAATAGATAATATTTTTACAATATTAAATAAACATTAATCTTTAATTGACTTAAAAATGTTAAAATGCTAAAATTAACTTACAGAATAGGAAGTGATTTTATGCATTATGCAGATATAAAAGAATATGATATTGCTAACGGGCCTGGAGTTAGAGTTTCTCTTTTTGTAAGTGGATGTACTCATAAATGTAAGGGATGTTTTAATGCAGAAGCATGGGATTTTTGTTATGGAAATTTATTTACTGAGAAAGAAGAAGAAAAAATTCTTGAATCTTTAGGAAGAGATTATATTTCAGGAATAACATTTTTAGGTGGTGAACCATTTGAACATGAAAATCAAAAAGGAATATTACCTTTAATAAGAAAGATAAAAGAAAGATATCCAGATAAATCTATTTGGTGTTTTTCTGGATATACATTTGATAAAGATATTGTTGGTGATATGTGTAAAAAATGGGATGAAACAAAGGAACTTATATCATATATTGATGTTTTGGTAGATGGAAAATTTGAAATAGATAAAAAAGATATTAAATTAAAGTTTAGAGGATCAAGTAATCAAAGAATAATAAATGTTAAAGAAAGTTTAAAACAAGGAAAAGTAATACTTTGTGATGAATATATGAATTAAAAATTTTAAGTGAAAACTTAAGATTTTTTCTTTAGTAATAGAAAAAAATAAAATATTAATAAATAATCTTGAAAAAACACTTGAAAAATGTTAGAATGTATTTAAGAATAAGGAAGAGGGTTAATTATGAACGATGCAATTGAGACAGTAATGTCATTTATAAATGAGAATACTACTATTCTTATAATAATATGTGTTTTTTTGATTGTAGTTTTAGTTGCTTATTTAATTGATAATACAATAAAGTCAAAAAGAATATCAAAAAACATTGAAAAAGAACAAGAAGAAACAAAAGCATTAATTGAAAAAAGAAAAGAAGAAGAGAAACAAAAAGAAGAACAAGAAAAATTAAACGCTAAATTTGAAAGTGCAATAATTGATAATGAAATAAAAAAAGAAGAAATTATTCCTGAAAAGAAAGAAGTTAATTTAGAATCAAAGGTAGAACAAGAGAAAATAAAAGATGCAGTAAATATTTTTCCTGAAGAAAAGAAGGAAGAAGAGATAATAAGTATTGATAATATTTTCCCAGTTTCAAATGATGAAAAAAATGTTCAAAAAGAAGAAAAATCTGAAGATAAAAATGTTGATGTTCTTTATAAAAATGATAAAAAACTTTCAGAAATACTATTTTCTAACATAGAAAAACAGCCAGAAGGAAAATTAGATGAATCTGTTGTAAAAAAAGAGGAAGAAGCAAAATCTTTATCAGATAGTGCTGCTGAACTTGATGCTATTATGAAAAAACTAAATAGTTATAATAATTCTGATGAAGATAATTTTACGAATATTTTTTAGGTTTTTAAAGAAACCTTTTTTTTTGAAAAAATATATTATTTTATAAAAATATATGATATAATTTTATAGTACTGTAGAGGTGACTTATGAAAAGAATAAAATTAGTAATAATTTGTTTTCTAATATTGTTAACTTCAGGGTGTACAGTTGATTATAATTTAAAAATAAATGAAGATTTATCTGTAAATGAAACTGTACAAGCTAAAGAAAGTACAAAAAGAATGAATTCAAAAACAAATTTAAAAGGTGAAGAAGCAGTTAAATATTTATATGAAATGTTTAAAAGAGATAATGAAAATATTAATTTGTCAAGTAAAGAAGAAAATAATGAAACAATTGCGACAGCGTCTACGTCACATACATCTTTAGAAAAATATACTTCTGTGTTTACTTCAGATATTTTTAAAGATGTTAGTGTTACTCAAAAAGGACATGAATTAACTTTAATTGCAGTTCAAACAAAATTGATTGGTAATAATGAACTTAGAAATTTAGTTTATGATGAATTAAACGTGAATATTGATGTTCCATTTAATGTTTTGGAAAGTAATGCGGATGAAAAAAATGGAAATATTTATACATGGAATATAAAAGAAAGTGATACACCTAAAACAATAAAAATTACATTTGATACAAAAAAGAAAAAAGATTCTGCAAATATAAGTATTGGTAATGAAGTATTAAATATAAAATATGAATATATTGGTATAGGGATATTAATTGCTTTGGTTTTAGGAATAGTAATTTTTGTTGCTATAAAAAATAAAAAGAATAATAGTGTGTAGGAGGTAAAAAATGAATTTAGAAAGTATTTTAACAATTTTAAAAAAAATAATTGATATTTGTTTAGTTTGGGTAGTTTTCTATTATGTACTTAAAAATATCAGAAAAAATGTAAAATTTTCAATGTTATTTAAGGGGATTGTGATAATAATTTTAATTAAATTATTAGCTGATTATTTAGGACTTGTAACGATTGGACTTTTATTTGAGTATTTAATTACATGGGGACCAATAGCAATAATAATAGTATTTCAACCAGAAATTAGAAATGTTTTGGAACAACTTGGTAGAACACAACTTTTAGGAAGGCATAAAACATTAACAGTAACTGAAAGAGAAAGATTAGTATCTGAAATAGGTATTGCAATAGATTATTTAAGAAAAAATAAAATAGGTGCTTTAATTGTTATAGAAAGAGATACTAGTTTATCAGAATATATAGAAAAAGCTAAAAAATTATATGCAGAAATATCAAATGAATTATTATGTGCAATATTCTTTCCAGATAACCCACTTCATGATGGTGGTGTAATTATTCAAGGTGATAAAATAACATGTGCAGGAGCTGTTTTTCCAACAACTGTGGATATGAAATTTAGTAAGAGACTAGGTACAAGACATAGAGCAGCAATTGGAATTTCAGAGGAATCTGATTGTATTGCTATAGTTGTATCTGAAGAAACTGGAAGAGTTTCAGTAGCAATAGGTGGTAAATTAAATTATAATTTATCTGTTGATGAAGTTAAGTTATTAATTTTAGATGAATTAATGCCAAAATCAGAAACTTTTGTTATAGAAAGCGATGAGGAGGATGATATAGATGAAATTAATTAGAGGCATATATAAATTCTTTGATAGAAAAATATTATTACCAATAACTAAATTTTTTGTTGCTATTGGTAAAAAGTTAAAAATATCAGAAAAACCTTTTGAAGCTGCTTTAACTACAAAAAGTAGTATGATAATTATATCTTTGTTATTTTCTTTAGCTGCTTTCTTTATTGTAGATGCAAAAAGTACTACACTTTTAGAAACAAATGCAGAGGTAATTTATAATAGACCAGTAACTGCAACATATAATGATGAAGAATATATAATAGAAGGATTACCTGAAACTGTTGATATAACATTAATTGGTACAAAGGCAAATTTATATTTGGCAAAGCAACTTCCAACGCAGGATGTAACTGTTGATTTAAGTGACTTAAAACCAGGTGTTCATAAAGTTAATTTAAAATATAAACAATCTATATCAAATGTTGAATATAAATTAGATCCATCTGTTGTTACTGTTGTTGTAAGTCCAAAAAAATCAGAGACAAAATCGTTGACATCAGAAATAGTAAATTTATCAAAATTAGATTCAAAGCTTTCAATTGAAAGTACAAAAATTGATGCAGATGATGTAATTGTTAAGGGAACAGAAGAGAGCCTTGCAAAAGTTGCATCTGTAAAAGCTTTAATAAATGTAAGTAATATGTCAGATCCAAAAGTTGGAGAAAATAAATTAAAAGAAGTTCCTTTAGTTGCATATGATGAAAATGGAAAAATTATGGATGTAGAAGTTGTTCCATCAACTGTAACAGCAACAATTCAAATTTCATCACCAAGCAAAGAAGTTCCTATAAAAGTTGTTCCAACTGGAACAGTGGTATTTGGTAAAGCAATTTCTACACTTACTCCTAGTGTTGAAAGAGTTACTATATATGGTGATACAAAAACGTTAGAAAAAACAGATAGTATTACTGTTAAAGTTGACGTTAGTGATCTAAAATCAGATAAACAGGTTACTAAAACCATTAAGAAACCAAATGGAATAAGAGAAATGTCAGTAAAAACTATAAATGTTGATATAAAATTAGATGATGAAGTAACAACAGAAATATCTGGTGTAAAACTTGGATATATAAATTTAGGTGAAAATTACGTAGTTCAAGCAACAGATACAAGTAGTACAGAAGTAACTGTTATATTAAAAGGTGTTAAATCAGTTGTTAGTACAATAACACCAGCAAGTGTTGAAGCTTATGTTGATCTTAAGGATTTAACTGAAGGAGAACATGAAGTTGAAGTTAAAATTAAAGGATTAGATTCAAGAGTACAATATACTTCTAAAGTTACTAATGCAACAATAAAAATCACTCAAAAATAGTGATTTTTTTTATTATATTAGGGGGTTTTTTGCAGTTAATTTCGTATAAAATATTAGAGGTGATCTAATATAAAAAAAGAAATAATTAAATTTTTTAATGAAATAAATGATATAAATTATTATATTTCAAGATCTAAAACAATAGAAATAAAATTAAAATATCAAGTCTTATATAACAAAATAAAGAGAAATATAATCTATAAAATTATTTTTTATAAATTTTATAAATACTATAAAAACATTTATAAAAATATTGATGTAAAAAATAATGAAACAATAAATTCATATTTAAAAGAAAAAAATAGTTTATTAAATGATATAAATGGATATATGCTTGATGAAGAACAAAAAAGGGCAGTATATACTCTAGAAGATAATACATTATTAGTGTCAGGCGCAGGCGCAGGCAAATCACTTACTATAATAGGTAAAATAAGACATTTAATAGAAGAAAAGAATATAAAAGAAGAAGAAATATTATGTATATCTTTCACAAATGATTCTTGTAATTCATTGAAGGACAACTTAAATAAAAAATATAATTATAATGTTGATGTGTTTACTTTTCATAAACTAGCTTTAAATATATTAAAAAACAATGATGAAATATTTTCTATAGTAAGTTCTGATTATTTAGAATATATTGTTGATGAAATATTTCAAAGTACACTTTTATATGTTAAAAGTGATAAAAAATTATATTATTATTTAAAAAACAATATATTAACATTTATTAAATTGTTTAAATCTAATGGGTATACTAAAGAAAATTTTTACAATTTTTTTAAAGAAAATGAAAAAGAAAAAAATAAATATATAAAAAAAGAAAACGAAATACTTTTAAAAATAATTTTAAACTTTTATATTATTTATCAAGACGAACTTAGCAGCTCAAATAAAATAGATTTTGATGATATGATAATTATGGCAGAAAAAAGTGTTAGAGAAAATGGAATTTATAAAAATTATAAATATATAATAATTGATGAATATCAAGATACATCTTATATAAGATATAAATTAATTAATGCAATAAAAGAGTGTTCTGATTCTAAAATTTTTGCTGTAGGTGACGATTTTCAATCGATATATAGATTTTCAGGATGTGATTTAAATATATTTTTAAAATTTGAAAAATATTTTGGATATAGTAAAATATTATATCTTAATAATACATATAGAAATTCAAAAGAATTAATAAAAGTATCAAGTGAATTTATAATGAAAAATCATAAGCAACTAAGAAAAAATTTAAAATCTATAAAAACATGTTATAAACCTATAAAAATCTGTTTTTATAATAATGAGAAAATAGATATAAAAGACTTGATTAAATATATTTACAATAATTATAATTCTAAAATATATATACTAGGTAGAAATAATTTTGATATTAATAAATTATTAGATGAAAAATTAATTTTAAACGATAATAAAATTATTTTAAAAGAATGTGAAGAAATAAAAATAAAATATTTTACTGTGCATAAGTCAAAAGGATTAGAAGAAGAAAATGTTATATTAATAAATGTTAATGATGAAAAAATGGGATTTCCAAGTAAAATTCAAAATGATAATATAATAAAATTTGTATTAAAAGAAGATGAAAATTATTCTTATGCAGAGGAAAGAAGATTGTTTTATGTAGCTTTAACTAGAACAAAAAATAATGTTTATATATTTTGTAAAAAAAACAAAGAATCTATATTTGTAAAAGAATTAATGAGCAATTATAAAAATTATATAGAAATACTAAATTATAAATGATATAATAATTATAAATGGAGGATAAAAAATGAATGATAATATAATTCCTAAACATGTATCTATTATTATGGATGGTAATGGTAGATGGGCTACAAAAAGTGGATTAAAAAGAAGCGAAGGACATTTAGAAGGAAGTAAAACTTTAGAAAAAATCGCATTATATGCAATTAAAAAAGGAGTAAAAGTATTAAGTGTATATGCTTTTTCAACAGATAATTTTAAAAGAAGTGAAGAAGAAGTAAATTATTTAATGAATTTATTTATTTTAATGTTTACTAAAAAAATGAAAAAAATAAAGAAAAATAATATAAAAGTTATATTTTCAGGAAGAAGAGAAGGACTTAGAAGTGATGTGTTAGAAGCTATGGATAAAATAACGAATGATACATCAAATAATGAAAATGGAATACTAAATATATGTATTAATTATGGTGGACAAGAAGAAATTGTTGACGGAATAAAAAGAATTGTAAAAGATGTAAACAATAATAAAATTAGTATAGATGATATAGATAAAGCATTTTTTTCTAAATATTTATATCAAGATTTGCCACCAATTGATTTACTTATAAGAACAAGTGGAGAATATAGAGTAAGTAATTATATGATATATCAAATGGCATATAGTGAGTTTTATTTTACTGATGTATTATTTCCAGACTTTGATGAAAAAGAATTTGATAAAGCAATAGATTCTTTTAATCATAGAGATAGAAGATTTGGTGCTAATTCAAAAAGATAGGAGAATAAAATGAAAAAGAATAAAAAAATAATTGTACAGATACTTGTAATAGTAATTTCATTAGTATTAGTTGGATTAATTATTTATATGGTTTTAAAACCAAAAACATATAGTGAAAAATATTTGAAAAATGAATTGTCAAACATGGGAGAAAAATTCTATACAACATTCTATTATGAACAAATATCAAAAGATAAAAATTTTGCACAAGTAAAAAGTTATCTTTCAAAATATAAAGATATTGGTATAAAAGTTTCATTAACAAGTTTATCTCAATATAATTCAGATTCTAATGATGAAACAATCGCAAAATTTAAAAATGAAAAAGGTGAACAATGTAATTGGGATAATACTAAGGTTATTATATATCCAAAAGATCCATATACAAAAACTGATTATACTATTGAAACAATATTAGATTGTAATTTTTATAATATAAAAGAGTGATTATAATCACTCCTTTTATTTACAATATTTTGAATTTTTAATTGTATTAGATATATTTGATGTAGTTGTTATTCCAGCACCCATATTTGGATTAAAATGTGAATAAACCATATCTACAGAAAATAATATAATTAATATTGAACATAATAATATTGTTCTTTTTTTATTGATATTTTTAAATAATTTATCTATAAAAGGCGCAACTATATATATACATAATACACCTCCAATTCCAAAAAACAATGTACATTCAAAACATATTCTTCCATTAATATTTAAAAAATATCCTGTATAATCCCACCATCTTGCACAGTTAAAATATTCGCATGCCCATCCAGAAGTATACTCTAAAATGGAACATATAATTGTAATTATAAAAAATGTTATAACAGGATTATCAGTTAATTTTTTTATTTTTTTTGGAATTAATAAACATAAAACTAAAACACCACCAGCGCCATAAATAGGAAGCCATGGACCAAACATAGTGCCTCTATTTACAAATTTACCATCTTTAATAATATATAATAATACTTCCCATAACCATCCAGCGATAGAAAAAGTAAAGAAAAATAATATAAAAGATGTAAGATTATATTTTCTATAATAATCAAGTTGTCTTTCTTCTTTTTTAGTACCCGGATAATAATCCTCTATTAAATCTAAATTTTTGTCATTAAGTAAATTTGATTTATGATTTTTTCTTAAAAAATAATATATTTCAGTTTCAATTGTTCTTATATATATATCTAAATAAAATATTCCATATAAACCAAATGATAGTATATTTATTATTTGATGAGGTATATATGATAATTCTAATAAAAAGAATTTGAATTTATATCCTTTCATCATATTTTCAGATAATTTAATCGCATCTTTTACATTAATATTAGGATTTTCAGCAACAATATAATTAACCATTTTATAAGAATATGATTTTATAATTCCACCTATAATAGTAAAGTACCATAATAATAAATATAGATTTTTAAAAAACATAATTTTTACAGTGTTTAAATATTTACCTTTTCTAAAATTAGAAAAAATTCTTGTAAAATTAGTTTTCTTATGATTTTTATTTTCTAAAAAGAATCTTGCTTCTCCAACATTTATAACGTTTAGTACAAAGAATTTAAATAAAATAGTTACGAGTGTCGCAAGACCTAAGAGAGTTATTTTGCCTGCATTTTTATCATTTACTGTACTTGAAATTGTTTTTTCAATATTACCAACATAGACTTTAGTATTTGAAATCGCATCTGTTGTAGAATCAAAAACAATTTTAAAAAATCCTCCAGTTGTATTAAAATCTTTAGCGATATCTTTATTATCTAAATTACTAATATCAATACCAATATAACTAAGTTTTGGAAACTTTTTTTCTAAATATTGTTTACCGTTATCTAAAGATGTTCTAGTTGTACTATAACCACCTACTAATATAATAATAAATAGACAAACAAAAAATTTATTCCAATAATTTGTTTTTAAAATTTTTCTGGCTTCTTTTTTTATATTTTTACTATTCCACATAAATACTACCCCTATAATATACTTATTAAAATAATACCATATTTATTAAATTTGTAAATATAGTTGATTGACAAAGATAGTAAAGTATTATAAAATTGTTATAGAAAATAGGGAAGGAATGTGATAATATGGCTAATAAAAAAGATAAGAAAACTGGCGATATAAAATTAGAAAGAAAAGATAAAGTTATAGGTCATTTAGAAAAGAAAAATCAAATAATGAAAACCTGTGCTTTGTCAGTAGGAATTATATTTGTTTTTATATTTGTATTTTTAGTTGGTAATGGAACAATAGTATTTTCTAAAGAAAAAAGATTAAGTAATGATTTTCAAATGCTTGGTCAAAAATTCTATACTGATTTTTATTATGAACAAGTATCAACAGGAAAATCAAAAAAAGAAGTGTCTAACTTTTTGTCACAATTTAAAGAGGTTGGAATAAAAGTAAGTTTAGGAAATATTGAAAAATATAATGCTAAAGATAATAATAAAAAAATAAAGAAATTAGAAAAAAATAAATGTAGTAAAACAGATTCTATAGTAACAATATATCCTGCTTCACCATATGGTAAGAATAATTACACTTTAAAAGTTACTTTAAAATGTGATAGTTTAAAATAATGTAAAAAAATTTACATTATTTTTTTATGCTCTAAAACTATATTTTAGGGCAATTTAAAAGAGATTTATATTTAAAATATCATTATCATTAATAATTGTTAAAATTAATTAAAATAAATAAAAAATATAGTAAATTAAAATGTATTTTTGTATGTAAAAAACAAACTTTAATTTTAAAATATATAACGCCTGAATTCCTATATAAAACAAAGAAAAACTATTGATTTTGTCATATAAAAAATGGTATAATTAAACCATAATAAAGGACTGTAGGAGAAGGGTAATATGAAACTAAGCAAAAGTAGTAAAAAAATTAGTTTTATATTTTTAATGTTAGTTATTTCACTAACACTTTTTCTAGTTAATAAAAATATAAATGTTAAAGCTGAAACAAATAGTTCGAAACTTACAAATTTAGAAGTAGAAGGATATGAAAAGGATTTGAATCCTACTTTTGATAAGGACACTTTAGAATATAACATAGATATAATGTCTAATGAAATAGATTTGAATATAAATTATCAATTAGATGATACGAATGCAACAGTAAAAATAAAAGGTAATAAATATATAAAAAATAACACAGGTGAAGTAGATGTAATAGTAACAAATATTGATTCAAAAACAACATATAAAGTAAATTATAGAAAAGTAACTCCAGAATCAGAATACAATTTTGATTATACAGGTAGTGAACAAGAATTTATAACTCCAGTAACAGGTAATTATAAGTTAGAAACTTGGGGAGCCCAAGGCGGAAATGCAACAAATGATTATATTGGAGGTTACGGTGGATATTCAATCGGAACACTAAGATTAAAAAATAAAAGAAAAATATATGTTAATGTTGGAGGGTTAGGAAAAAGTAATGGATATAAATCTGAACTTAATGGTGGTTATAATGGAGGGGGAAAAATTCTAGCAAATAATAATACGAATCATCAATATGGTTCAGGCGGAGGTGCAACTCACATAGCAACTGTATCAGGATTGTTAAGTACACTAGAAAATGCTAAAGAATCCATATTAATAGTATCAGGAGCCGGAGGAGGAGGAAGATATCAACAAAATTATGATGCTTCTTGCGGTAACGGTGGTGCTGGTGGCGGAATAAAAGGTGTTACTGGTGAACAAAAAGGTTCTAATATTACTTATGCAACTGGTGGAACTCAGACTGAAGGTGGTCAAATTGTTTATAAATCAGGAACAACAATAGAAGATGCTACAAATATATATAAATTAAAATATGCAAAAGGATTATTTGGAACAGCTGGAACTACAACTGCTTGTTCATCCGGTGGCGGCGGTTACTATGGTGGTGCTGGTACAATTTCTGCTGGTGGAGGCGGTTCTGGTTATATTGGAAATCCACTTCTAACAGATAAATCAATGTATTGTTATAATTGTGAAGAATCAAATGAAGAAGAAACCAAAACAATAAGTACAACAAATGTGAGCGAAAACTCAATAAGTGAATATGCAAAACAAGGAAATGGATATGCAAAAATCACACCGGTGTTAACAAGTAATGATAATTATTTATCTGAGTTAACATCTGATTACGGGAAATTAAGTCCATCATTTGATCCTCTTGTAGAAGAATATACATTAACACTTGATAAAACAATACCAACATTTACTCTTTCAGGAACGTTGTCAAGCGAAAAAGCAAGTGTAACTGGTTTACAAGAATATGAAATAGATTTAGGAGAAACAAAAACTATAAATATTACTGTTACTTCCGAATCAGGAAATATAAAAACATATAAAATAAATGCATATAGAAGAAATTTAAATCAAGGTGAATATTCTACAAAATTAAATAAATTAATTGTAGAAGGATATGAATCAGATTTAAGTCCAAAATTTAATCCAAATCAATTAGATTATTTAATAAACATATTCCCAAATGTAATGGAATTAAATATAAAAACAGAGTTATTGGATGAAAATTCAAAAGTAAAAATAGAAAATAATAAATATTTAAAAAACAATACTGGTGTAATAACAATAACAGTAACAAATCCATATATAGAAGAAACAATTTATAAAATAAATTATATAAAAACAACTCCAAAGTCAGAATATAATTTTGATTATACGGGTGATGAACAAACTTTCATTGTACCAGTAACAGGAAAATACAAATTAGGAACTTGGGGAGCACAAGGTGGTAGTACTTCATCCGCTAAAGGAGGAAAAGGTGCATATACTGATGGAAAAATAATTTTAAATAAAAATGATATTTTATATGTAAATGTTGGAGGAAAAGGAAGTACTTCTTCAGCAGGTGTAGATGGAAATATATCTGGTGGTTATAATGGAGGAGGTGCTTCAAAAGGTCAAGCATGCTGCCAAAGAGAATTTGGCAGTGGTGGAGGAGCTACAGATGTTAGATTGCTTTCCAATAAAAAAAAGAATAGTTTAAATTCAAGAATAATGGTTGCTGCTGGCGGCGGCGGTGCGTTCTCTGGATCAAATGTTGCGACAATCGTAAATAATGGTGGATTTGGAGGAAATCTTATTGGTGGAGATGGTATGCAAAATTCACAATCAGAAAATCAATATTGTTACGGTCAAGGTGGTTTACAGACAAGTGGAGGATCAATAACAACAAAATGTACATATTCAAATTCAGTTAAAGGTGGAACAATAACTGGAAAATTTGGATTTGGAGGTTATTATGAAAAAACTATTACGCCTAGTGCCGGAGGTGGAGCAGGATATTATGGTGGTTCAAAATCTGGACATATTGCTTCAGCAGGTGGAGGCTCATCATATATATCAGGATATTTAGGATGCGTAGCAATCACAAGTGAAGAAGATATAACACCAAAAGAAGGATGTACAGATGGAACAGATGATGTAACATGTTCATACCACTATTCAGGAAAAGTATTTACTGATTCAGAAATGAAAGCCGGAAATGAAGAAATGCCAACACATGATGGAACAAGCAAAATGACAGGAAATACAGGAAATGGATATGCAAAAATCATACCAGTGTTAACAAGTAATGATAATTATTTATCTGAGTTAACAACTGATTATGGAAAATTAAGCCCATCATTTGATCCTCTTGTAGAAGAATATATATTAACATTAGATAAATATACAAGTGAATTTACATTATCAGGAATATTATCAGATAAAAAATCTAATGTTATAGGTTTAGATAAATATGAATTAAAAAATGGAGAAACAAAGACAATAGATATAATTATAACTTCAGAGTCAGGAGAAATGAGAACGTATACTATAACAGCAACCAGAGAAAACTTTGGAGAAAATGAACATACAAGTAAATTATCAAAATTAATGATAGAATCTTATGAAGACAATTTAAATCCTAAATTTAATCCATTAACAAATGAATATACAATAGAAATACCTTCAATTGAAATGGAGTTAAATGTTAAAACAGAAACATTTGATAAAGAAGCAACAGTAAAAATAGATGGTAACAAATATATAAAAAACACAAATAAAATGATTATTACTGTTTCAGCACCAAATGTAGAAGACACAATATATGTAATAAATTATACCAAAGTTCAATTAGAATCAGAGTATGATTTTGATTATACTGGGAATGAACAAGAATTTATAACTCCAATTACTGGAAAATATAAAATAGAACTTTGGGGTGCTCAGGGACAATCTGGAGGCGGAGGTGCCTATACCAGAGGAAGTATAATTTTAAATAAAAATAATAAATTATATGTATATGTGGGACAAGGTTTAGTAATAAAAGAAAATGCGAGTTCATTTAATGGTGGAACAGGAAATTATCGTGGTACTCCTGGAGGCGGAGCTACTGACATAAGATTAAAAAAGGGATCAACATGGAGAGATTTTAATTCATTAAAAAGTAGAATAATGGTTGCTGCAGGTAGTGGATCAGGTATAGGAAATAACAATATAAATGGTTCTGGTGGAACATTAACTGGTATTGCAGGTGGAGGAACATTTGGTGGCACTCAAACTTCAGCTGGAGCTAGTCAAGAACAATATTATTCGAGTTCAGGATTTGGTTATGCAGATGGAGGATGTGCCGGAGGATCAGGCTATTATGGTGGTGGAGCTTCTGCTTGTGCAAATGGAGCCGGAGGAGGTTCATCATATATATCAGGATTCACTGGATGCAATGCGATAAGTGAAGAGTCTACTGAAAATAATATAATTCATACAGGTCAAAGTGTCCATTATTCAGGTTTGAAATTTACTGATTCAGAAATGAAAGCCGGAAATGAAGAAATGCCTAATTATGATGGAACGAAAACTATGGTAGGTAATGAAGGTAATGGATATGCTAAAATAACACCAATTATAACAAGTAGTGATAATTATTTGAGTGAATTGAATAGTAATTATGGAGTGTTTAATAAAACTTTTGATCCTACTATAGAAAATTATATTTTAAATTTAGATAAATATACAGAAAATTTTAAGTTGTCAGGAAAATCATCTGATGAAAAAGCAAGTGTAATAGGATTAGGTAAATATAAAATAGATAACGGAGAAACAAAAGAAATAGACATTAT
>CAKPEJ010000017.1 GCA_934149325.1 uncultured Bacilli bacterium | reverse complement strand
ATGAAAGTTACTTATACAAGAAAAGGAGATTATTTATTACCAGATTTATATTTAGAAAAAGGCGAAAATTATGGAAGGCTTGGAAGATATGGAATATTAAGATTACACTTTATTGCGCAAAACAAGCAAGCACTTTATGAGACGTTATTGATGACAAATAAATTAACTCATCATCTTCTTTTAGTCAGTGATTCTTGTGAAAATTATTATAAAGAACTAATGGAAAATTATATTAAGAATGATGAAAGACTGTCTGAAAAAAGCAAAGAATTAAATCCATTGGAATGGACAAAATTAATGAACAACTATAAAAATACAGCAGAAGAAATTATCTTGAATGAATATGTTTTTATATAAATAATCTTCAAAAAGAGGAAAAAATTATCAAAATAATTTATTCCTCTTTTTATATATTTTTAAATCTGGGAGTAAAACTTGTGTCTAGCCAGCACTGAATTTATACTCCCGCATAAATTCTACTATGGGAATTCCCAGGCCCTTTTATTTTATATTATATTTTCTAATTTCACAATTTTTTTGTGTTCCAATTTTCCAAATCTTGCCATCTTTTGGAATACCATTAAAATACGCATATATTGCTCTTGCTACACCATTATGCGTAACTATTAAAATATTTTTATTATTATAATTTTTAATTATATCATTAATACAAGAATAAACTCTTTTTAACAAATTATCTACTGTTTCTACATTTTTATATTTAGTAGAATAATAATTCCAATATTCTTCTCTATCAATTATTTCATAGGGCATTAATGTTATATCACCAGTATCTCTTTCTATCAATCTGTTATCGTAAATTATAGGGATGTTGTTTATGTTTATAATATTTGCTGTATGTTTTGTTCTTTTCATAGGAGAACATATAATCAAATCTATATTAATTTTTCTTAAAGTATCTCTTACTTTTTTTGCTTGTTCTATTCCTATATCATTTATATCTTCATCATTTCTTCCATTAAATAGTCCTAAATCATTATTATTTGTTCTACCATGTCTTATAACATAAATATTCATAATATTATCCTTTCAATAAACTATTTTAAATTCCAATTTTTAGGATTATACTTTTCAGTATTTTCTAATACTGAAATTTGCTTTTTTATCTCCCTTATATCGTCAAAATTAAATGATTCAAATTTATCATAAAAACCTGTATCTTTGTTCGGAAATACTAGCGCTTCTCCAAAAGTTTGAGTTTTTGAATTTATTGTTCTTCCATATAAATGTATATGGAAAACTGGATTTTTTCCTTTACGATATGCCCAATTACCATTTTCTTGATAGTTTATTTTTTCTATACTAATATTCCTATTTTTCATTCCGTTTATCATTGCTTCGCTAATTAACATTGTTAGTCTCATCACTTCTGTTGCTTCTTTAGGATTTAAATCTAATCTACTACAAAATTTATTTTTTTTAGCTCTTATCCAAATATGCCCACCATCTTTTCTTGGAATATGTGGCATTTTAGGTATACATACTATAAAATTTTTAGTTTCGTAAATAATTTCATCATTAAAATTTACATCCATTATATTTTTCCTCCATTAATTCCTTAAGTTTATCTGGAAAATTAACAGTCATTCCGTCTATATTAAAATTAAAAGCTTTCCTCATTATATCTTCATTAGAAACTCCCCAAAGTCTTACTCTAACTCCACTTTTATTTGCTAATTTTATATCTTCTATTGTAACATCTTCTGCATTAGGACATATTTGAATCCCATTAATTTCTAGTAATTTACTTATATTATCAATGTTTATTCTATCTTCGATTAACCAAGACAATTTTATATTTGAATCTATCGCCCTAACATTATTAAGAGCATTAAAATTAAAAGATGTTATATAAATATCATCGTGCGTAGCATATTTTTTTATAATATCTAAGACATCCTTTTCTATTCCTTCTTGTTTTAATTCTATAGCAAAAGTTAAATTTTTTGATAAAAATTCTTTGGCAAAATTTTCAAATAAAACAATTCTTTCATCTTTATATTTTATATCAAACCAACTTCCAAAATCAAAATCTAATAATTCTTTATATGTATAATCACTAATTTTACCTTTTCCATTGGATTTCTTATCAATATTTTTATCATGAAAAATGACAATTTTTCCATCTTTTGTTCGTTGTAAATCTAATTCAATTCCATTTGCACCTAATTGTAATGCTTTTCTAAATGATATCATTGTATTTTCAGGTGCGTATGCAGAAGCACCTCTATGTGCATAATTAACAAACATTTATAATCACCTCTCAATAAAGAATCTATTACATAACAAAATTATACTATAGAATAACAAAATTTTCCATACTACCATTGAAATTTAATAAGAATTCATATATAATGTTTTTAGAAAGAGAGTGTTATGGTTCGTAAGCTGTTGCTTAACCGCTCCATTGACGAATCTGTTCGAACTATTTAGTTTGAACTTAATATATAAATTAATCTGAAATATGATTAATTTTTTTATAAAAAATATCCCTAAAAAAACTAATTTGAAAAAAACTGTTCTAATTATCTATTTTTTAAACTCAAAATATAATTCATATTAAAAAAATATATTTCATGCAAAAGCTATTGATTTTTCAAATTAATTTTATATAATAAAATTATTAATTTGCTTAAAAATATGCTAGTACAGATATTTTTAAAATAGATGTAAAGGAGGTATATTATGAAAAAAATTCTAATAGGCATTTTAATATCATTTATGATTTTATTTTCAACAGGTTGTAATAATAACACTACTAATAAAAATGTTAATAAAGTTAAAGATGACAATTCTGGAACTTTAGTTTGTACTAAATCTGAAACCGATGAAGATAATATGACAACTGAAGATACAATAAAAATACAATATAAAAATAATATTGTTAAAAGTGTTGAATCTTCAACAATTATTCAAACTTTACCAGAATACCTAGATATGACAATTTCTTTAAGTCAAGCACTTATCGAAAAATTTAATGAAGTTAATGGCTTAAATTATAAAGTATCTAAAAAAGATGATTCACATATTGAAACAACAATATCTGTTGACTATAATAAAATAGATGTTGATAAACTTAATGAATTATTATCTACTGATGATGAAGAAGAAAACAATACTTTTATCAATAGTATAAAAAATAAAAATTTAACATTAGACGAATATAAAACACAAAATTTAGATGGATATTCATGCAAATAAAAAAGGTATTCATGAAATAAAAATACTTTATAATTCGTAAATTAATGTTTAACATTCTTATTAAAAAAATTACTCACACCTTGTGTGAGTTTTATTTTTATATAATATTAGATACACTTTTTTCTAATAAATTACTAAAATATGATAAAATATATCTAGGTGATTACTCATGAAATATAAAACTATTTACGAACAAAATGAAAAATTTATTTCAATCTTAAAAGAAAATAAAGACTTAATAACAATACTGGATTACATTTGTGAATTAAATCTACCAAATTTTTATATTGCAGCAGGATCAATATTTCAAACAATATGGAATTATTATGACCAGAAACCTTTGAATTTTGGAATAAAAGACATTGATATTATATATTATGATCCTAATAATCTATCTAAAGAGTATGAAAAAAAGTTGGAAAATAAAATCATAGAACATTTTAAAGCACTAAATTTAAATTATGAATTTGATGTACATAATGAGGCAAGAATGCACTTATGGAAAAAAGAAAATGAAAATAAAGATATTAATCAATATAAAAATTCAGAAGATGCAATAGATCAATGGATTGCTACTGTACATTCAATAGGAATAACTAAAGAAAATGATAATATCAAAGTTTATGCACCATATGGATTAAGTGATATATTTAGTAAAACTATTAGACCTATCAAACATAAAGCCAATTCTAAAGAACTATATGATAAAAAAGCTGAAAGTTGGCAAAAACGTTTTGATAACTTAAATATAATAGAATGGTAAAATATTTCAGGATGAAGAAATATATACGGAAATTACTTATAGTTTAATAGATGAATTAAAGGAACAAGTTAATTTTGAAGGTGCAAACATTGACTATGGAAATATAAAATAATTATAAGTAATAACAATATAAATAAAGGTGATTTTAGTATATCATCTCAAAAACAAAATGGAAGTTTCACTATTGCAACTAAAGATAATTTAGATAAGAATATAAAAAATAAAATTATTGATATTGTAAATAATTTTACTAAAACAGAATTATTTGCTTCATATAATTTCACTGATATGAAAGATATTAATGTTAATCATTACGTTTATGATGAATCAAAAATACAATTTAATAAAAATATATTAAATCAACTAAACAGCTTAAAACAAATAGAAAACTTAAAAATAAATAATTTAAATAATTCAGATATAATTACTAAGTAATATATCTGTTTTTTTATAAATTTAATATTTAAATTTTCATCATAACATATAATCTTTAATGCATTAATAACACACCAACAAATATAAATAATACTCCTATTAATAAAATCGAAATTTCATCAAATCTAATTTTTTTATCTATTATTATGTTTTTAGGATTTTTCTCATCTATCAATATATTACATTTTATATTTTTCATTAACGATTCTAATTTTCTTTTATTTATTGGTTCAATAACCCTACTTTCATATTGTATACCATTATAAAAATATTTAAAAATAGGTATATAATAATTTGACCATATTCCAAAAGTATAATGTGTATCAGCCTTTATATAAGTTGCTTCTACACTTTTATTACATTTTGATTTTTTATATTGTAACCAAGAAAAAATTAAAATTAAGAATATTCCAAAAATTGTAATCATTATCATAATACTTATACCTTTCATTTTTATATAAAGTAATTATAACACAAAACAACTAATTCTTCATAAAATATTGATAGGAGGACACGTATGGAAAATGAATTAAATAATACTGTAAGTGTTGTTGGAAATTATAATAATATACCTACTTCTGTTACATCACTAGTTTCTGTTGTTACAATGATAAATGGTCTTTCTATAACAAAAAATGCTGATAAATCCATTTGGGCAGATGGTAATTTAACATATACAATTGTAGTTACAAATGAAACTGAAAAGGCATATACTAATCCAGTAGTTACAGACAAACTAGATAATAACCTTATAAAATTTCAAGTTAGTAAAAAGTAAAAAATCACACTTGTGATTTTTTTATTCTTCAATACTCCAAGTAATTATAGAGTCGTATATCATATTATTTATTAATGGATCATTAACTTTAAATAAAATACCTCTATCATCATCAAAAGTAATATATGTAACTTTTGTACTTCCATTATTATTTTTTCCAGTATAAACAAGTGTAGGACTATCAGATAGTGTCATTATATTATCATTATCATCAACAAAAACTAAAGAATCCTTTAATATAATACCTGAGGATGATTCTAAATCATGATTTAAAGTTGCATAAAGTTTCCAATCAGAACTTACTGCCCTTGAATCAGTAACTATAATTTCAAGGTCACTTAGCCTAGGGCATAATATTGGATCATCTTTTATAGGTATAAAATTAAAATTAATTACACTTGTTGCTTCATCTATTACAAGTTCTCCATTATATACAATAGTAATACTTTTTGTACTATATATTAAATCGTTTTGTTTTTTTACAGTTATTATAATTTTTGTCCCCTCACTCAAAGGTGAATCATATGAATAACTAAAATTACCAACATTATCTGCTAAAACAACCTCATTTTTATCATTATATGTAATTAATACGGAAGATGATGGTTCTGTTACACCTTTCATAACTGTATCTTGATCCGTTAATGCATTCATTGTTATTTGAAAAGTTCCTATTGAAATAATTTTTTTATTTTGAAGAAGAAAATTATTAAGATCTGGAAAGGACACTAACTCCTCTTCCGTATAATTATTACTTGTTATTGTTGTTTTTGAATTTGTAAATGTTCCTGTAATTGTTGATACATCTTTTTCTTTATATCATTAATATGTTGGAAGTGTATCAAGACTTATATTACTATCAATAGTTATTACTTTATCAAATAAATTTATTCTATTAAAATTAAATTCAAAGGAAGTAGTTGAATATATATATATATAACATTCGTAATTTTATTATATAAAACAACTCTTAATGAATTATTTAATATAAAACCTGATTTTGAACCAGTAAAATAAATATTATAATTAGATGATGTTATATTATTATAATCATTAATTATACTTAATGTTGAGTTTGAGTTTAAAGTTATTACCCCATAACTATACCATGTTGGATAACTACCATTATTATTTGTCTGTTTTAATGAAAATAAAGCATTTTGATCTATTAATGTAGTTCCAGTTCCATTACTTCCATACCCCATTCCACTATATGTGGTAACATAAAATGATGCATTTTTTGATATAGTAAAAGTTAAATCTGTTACTCCATAAAATAATTCTCTTTTTTCACTTGTAAAATTAACATTAGAAAAAGGTAATATTGTAAATGATGGATTTGATCCCCTAAACCAAAAAGATGAGTTTGCTGTAGACTTATGTAAAATAGTTGTTGTACCACCGATTTCTATTTTATTACATTCTGCAACTTCATTTCCAGCAGAATAATTTTCCTGTACTGTAATATTACAATCTACAAATCGAGTAAGTCCCGTTGGATGAAAACTAATTTGTGGCCCTAAATATGTTATATTATTATATTCTACAACTATATCTTTATATGTATTATTTTTAGAACTAGAAATTTTTATACCGCTTTCGAGTGTTATATTACTTCCAAAATAAACTTTTGTATAATTGTTACTACCTTCTAATATATTTTTTTATTCATTACTATCATATACAACTACTGTACTATCATTAATAATAGTCATAAAAAAACACCTCTTGTTATATAGTATGAAATAAAAGAATATATTCATATTGCTTGAACCTAATAATTATTCATTACAATTTACTATTAATCTTTGAATAAATACATCATCATGTACCTCATTTTTGAAATCTAATTTTTCATTTTTTTTAATTTCATTATAAATTTGATGTATTTTATATGTATTTATTTTATTTTTTTCACCATTTTTTCTTAACAACATATTTAAATTTAATGTTTCTCCAATTGTATTAGAAACCTCAAAAATAATCTTTTTATTTTCTTCATATATATATATACTTAAATTTTTTTGATCTAACTTCAAGCATTCATTCTCTGCCAAATCAATCATAATAGATAAAATTTTAGTAATATTCATATTTAAATCATCAGAAATTTTATATGATTTTATTTTATAGTCAACATTTAAAATACAATCAATTCCACATTTAATACAATTAGTTAATTTATAATACAATAAGCCTTTTACAGCCTGAATATCAATTTTTGATACTTCTTTTAATACACTTTCATACAAAATATTATCCTCGTCTTTTAGTAGTGTATCTATATATTTTTTTGCCATTTTTTGATCTGATAACATTTGTTTTAATAAAATTAAATTATTTAGATATGTATGCTTATCAATAACTCTTTGTGATAGAAGTTCTTCATAATTTTTCAAATATTTATAAAGTTGATTATATTCTTTTTCAATACCATAATTAAAACTTATTTGTCTTATTAATAAGAATATAAGTATAAGAACAAATATTGTTAAAATTGAACTACTAAGAAAATCATTTTTATAAGATGTATATATATACATTAAACATAAACCAATAAAGAATATAATTAACATTGTTTGAACTTTTAATTCATCTTTTATATAATTCCATATTTTAATAAAAGATTTACTTCTGATTATAATATAAGAAAAAATAGAACATACAATTGTTGTTAGTAAAATATAATTACCATTTGGTTTAATATTTAATAGTATAAGTATCAAAGATATAACAGCTTCTGTAATACACTGAGAAAGTATATTTAGTGTTACAGCATTAAATAATTTGCAAAAGTTTTTTGTTGTACTATAAAATAAGAATATAAAAATAAAATACTGAAAAATTATCTTAAAAAATGAAGGTATATAATAAAGGAAAGAAAATAATATAGTTCCAATTATTAAATATATCTTTTTAACATTTTTGTTTAATAAAAATGAAATATTTAAATAAGAAATATAATATACAAATAAAGCTGCTATTACAATATATATACTCTGCATATTCTTATCTCCTTTCTATTTATTTTTTAAGTATTTTTTTATAAGTATTTTTCCTATTATTACTTTAATAAAACTTCTTTTTTTATTATATTTTTTTAATTCAGACCATCTTTTTATGTCTTTAATATCAACTTTAAAATAATCTGATATTATTTTATGATCAATATGATATATCAAATATAGATCTACTATTAATTGTTTAAATGAATCATCATAAGTTTTTCTTTTATTAGTTAATTCTTTTTTTGGTGTATAAAACACATCTGTTTTTATAATTTTTGATACATCATCTATAGGCAATAGAATATTATTTTTACCTTTATAATATATAGATAATAAATCATTTGGCCATTTATATATTGAATCTATTTTATTAATATTTAATATTACTGGAGTTTCATTATTTGATATATTCTTCTTACATTCAAAATTATTTTTTATATTAAAAATTATTTCATATAATTCCTTATATAAATTTGTATCCTTTTTTATATATGAATAGATATGACTTTGTGATAAACATCTATAATTATCACTTATACTTATAAAAATAATTTTACTACTTATCATATATTTTTTATTTTTTCTTAAAATATCCATAACATCTTCTTCTATAGAATTTATATCAAAAAAATATAAAACATTCTTCCTTTTAAGAACATCATGAGAATTCTTTTTTATTTCTTTAAAATTATAAATATTTATGATTGGTGAGTTTTTCTTTTTATAAACTTTATTGACAGTATATATTATTTGTTTTACTAAACATATATCATTACTAACAATTATAATTTCATTCATTTATCTCACCTCTTTTTTTATTTATTATATTTTTTTTCTATCCATTTCATTATTACACTTACTATGTAATCTATTTCTTCTTTACTTAATTCTTTATTCTTTTCTATATGATGCCACTTATATAAACATCCTCTACAACATGTTGCAGTTGCATGTTGTGCAACAAAAACAGGATGTCCTCTCATTGGAGTTTGTTTTCCATCATTTTGTATGTATTTAGGGGCTAGTCTTTTATTTATAAAATCATAAGCATGTTCTTTTATTTTTTTTATTCCCTTTTTATCTATATATTCTATATCATTATTTTTTAAATAAAAACTACTTCTAAATTTAGACTTAGATAAAGATTCTAATATTTTATCTATATTCATATTTACCACCATAAAACTATTTTAACATAAAAAAAATTAGAATTTAATAAGTTCTAATTTTCTTTGTGGAATTTTTTTATTTTTTTCACATAACTCATCCACATTTTTTACATTTTTTAATATTTTTTTATATAAATTTGTTAGCTTTAACAATTCTTTATTTTTATTTTTTAATTCTTGTCTGCATTTTTTATATTCTGCTTCTAACTCATTAAAATTTTCTAAAAATAATTCATTGGCTTTATCAGCTTTATTAATTTTTTCTTGGATTATTTCTAAGTCTTCTCTTAAAACTGGTAAAAGTAAGTCATATTCCTTCTTTATAGCTGGATCTACTTTACCTGTTTTTGCTTCTGATTCTTCAACTTTTTCATGAAGTTCAGAAATTCTTAATTTTATTTCTGATAATTTATCAATAAGAATATGCATTTCACTATCATTACTTGTTACTAATACTTGAGATGTTTTTGTTTTGTCAGATAAATACATTTCTTTCCAAACTGAAAACTCTTCTTCTAATATTTCAATCTCATTATTTAAACTTTTTATTTGTAATTTTAATAAATCTAATTTGTGAAATGACGCTACTTTGAAATCATCCCTAATTTGCTCTGTTACTCTAACTTTCATGTCATCAATCCTTTCACGAGTTATTATACTATCATAATATTCCTTTTATTTCAATATAATTCATAAAATTTATTCAGGTTTTATCATAGTAAGTGAAACTTTTTCTTTATCAGGAAATATTTCATCAACATAACATGTTACTATATCACCAACACTTAATTCTTCAGAAGGATGCTTTATATATCTATCAGTTATTTTTGATATATGTACTAAACCATCATTGTGTAACCCTATATCAATAAATGCACCAAAATCAACTACATTTCTAACTGTTCCTTCTAATTCCATTCCTTTTTTCAAATCTTCTATTTTTAAAATATCACTTTTTAATAATGGTTTTGGCATATTATCACGTGGATCTCTATTTGGTTTTTTTAATGATTTAATTATATCTTCTAAAGTATAAAAATCGGTATTTAACTCTTTTACAGTTTCATCTATATTTATACTATCTAATTTTAAAATTAGTTTTTCTGTTCCAATATCTTCTAAACTTAAATTTAATTTTTCTAACAATTTCTTTGTTATGTCATAACTTTCTGGGTGGATAGAAGTAACATCTAAAATATTTTCCCCATCAACAATTCTTAAAAAACCAATTGCTTGTTCAAAAGTTTTATCACTTAATAATTTAGCCTTTCTTATTTCTTCTCTTGACCTAATCTTTCCCTTTTCATTTCTATAATTAATTATTTTATCAATATTTCTTTTAGTAAACCCTGATACATATTTTAATAAAGATGAACTTGCTGTATTAATATTTACTCCTACACTATTAACAGCTTTACTAACGACAAAATCTAGACTTTCTTTTAATGCTTTTTGTGGTACATCATGTTGATATAATCCTACTCCTATTCCTTCTGGTGGAATTTTAACAAGTTCTGATAAAGGATCTTGAAGTCTTCTACCAATTGAAACAGCACTTCTCTCGTTTGGAGATAAATTTGGAAATTCTTCTATAGCAATTTTTTCAGTACTATAAATAGATGCCCCTGCTTCATTAACAATGATATATTCTACATTAGTAGGAATGCTTTTTATAATATCTACTATAAATTTTTCACTTTCTCTTGAGGCAGTACCATTACCTATAGCCACTATATCAACTTTATAATCATTTATTAATTTTTTAACTACAATTTCACTTTGCTGTAAGGAAACATTTGAGCCTGTAAATGGTTTAATTACTGTGGAACATAAATATTTACCTGTTTGATCAATAATAGCTAATTTGCACCCATTAGTAAAACCTGGATCAAAAGCTAATACAACCTTTTCTTTCATAGGAGGTTGAAGTAATAAACTTTCTAAATTTTTGCCAAAATTATCTATAGCATCTATATTTGCTTTTTCAGTTAATTCACTTCTTATTTCTCTTTCTATTGAAGGAAATATTAATCTTTTACAACTATCTTTGATTGAATCTTTTACAATATCTACAACAAAACTTTCATTATTTTTTATAATTTTCTTTTCTAAATAAGAATATACTTCTTCTTTATTAAAATCAATAGAAACAGTAATTACTTTTTCATCTTCTGCTCTATTAATTGCAAGTACTCTATGTGATTTTATAGTATACACTTTTTCTTCATATGAATAATACATTTCATATATTTTTTTATCATCTGAATGATCTTTTTTTTCTTTTGTTTTAATAATACCATTTCTAAATACATAATTTCTTATCCATTTTCTAAAAAAAGCATTATCGCTTATAAATTCAGCAATTATATATCCTGCCCCCTCTATTGCTTCTTCTTTTGTTTTTACATTTTCATTGATAAATTTACTAACTAGATTATCTATATTACCCGTTACTGGAAAAGACATTATCATTTTTGCAAGTGGTTCTAATCCATTTTTTATTGCATCAGTTGCTTTTGTTTTTTTCTTTTCTTTATATGGTCTATATAAATCTTCTACTTCAACAAGTTTATTTGCTTTCATAATTTGATTTTTAAGTTCATCGGTTAATAAACCTTTTTCATCTATTAATCTAATTACATCTTCTTTTCTCTTTAATAAATTTACTTGATATTCGTAAACTTCACTTATTTTCCTAATTTGTTCTTCATCAAGATTATTTGTAGCTTCTTTTCTATATCTTGCTATAAAAGGTATTGTATTTCCTTCTTCTAACAATTTAAGTGTATTTATTACTTGATTTTCTTTTATATTTAAATTAAGCGCTATTTCATTTATTATTTCTTTATTCATTAGTATCTTTTTACCTTTCTTTTTTCTTCGATGTATTTTATCATTTCATCGTAATTTCCACTAAATTCATCTATTTCTTTTAAATTTGAACTTATAAAAACTATATCAACATTAGTATTATCCGCCATAATTTCTGATAATCTTTTTAACGAATTAATTTGATCATCTGTTAAATTTTCTATTTTAGGACAAAAAATAGGAATCATATAAATTGAATTAATTATTAAAATGTTTCCAAATGATGAAAAAATTTTATATAAGGAAAAACAATTTGATGGCACAAATCTGTCTAAATTAAGGCCTGTAAACTCTTTACAAAAATTACTCTTTAAATAATTTTTAATTAGATTAATATGATATTTTTCATCATTTTGTTCAACATCTAATTTATCTATATTTTCTTTAAGAGAAAAAATATCATCATCTGTTTTTATATTTATATTTTTATTACTTTCATCAAATAGTAATACATCAGTTTCTCCATTTTTCTTTTTAAAAGATTCATTCCCAGATATTATAATTGCTGCTATCTTTTCATTCATATTTTATCACCTTTATAAATTATATCATAATTCACTATTTTTTTACACCAAGCATTACTGAAGAATTGCCTAATTTGTTGTTTATGTCATCTACAATTTTCTGAAGCTGTTCTTTTTCATGTTTGTCATTATTTTTATCAAATATAGAAAGTTGAATTGAATTAGTACTTGTAAAATCAGTTACTCTAAGGCCAATTAATCTAATTGGTTCCTTATCCCATATATTTAAAAATAATTGTTTTGCTTTTTCAAATATGTCATCTGTTAAATTTACTGCATTTATGCATTTTCCTTGATGATTAATGGTTTTAAATTCATTATTTCTAATTGTTATTATTATGGTATTAGCATATACTTTTTTATCTCTTAGTTTTTTTGAAATTTCTTTTGAAAAATCATATAAATAACTAAATAATAATTCTTTATCATTTGAATCATACTCAAGAGTTCTAGATAACCCAATACATTTTCTTTCTTCATACATATCAGGTTCTACTCTACTCTCATCAATACAATTTGCATATTCATATAATAATTTTCCTTGGCTTTTTAAATTACGAATAAGCATATCATAATCAGAATTTGCAAGTTCACCTATTGTATTTATATTTAATTCTCTAAGTTTTTTACATGATGATTTTCCAGCCATAAAAAGTTCTGAAATATCTTTATTCCAAACCTTATTTTTAAATTCATATTTATATAAAGTATGAACTTTATTAGGCTTTTCAAAATCCGATGCCATTTTTGCTGATAACTTGTTATTTCCTATACCTATATTTACTGTAAAACCAAATCTTTTATATATTTCATTCTTTAATTTATATGCAAATTTTACTTCATCTCCATAAATTTTTTTCATGGTAGTATAATCAATAAAACATTCATCAATAGAATATTGTTGTATTTCTGGAAATAAACTTTTTAAAAAATTAATCATATTTTCAGAACATTTTTTATAAAATTGATAATCAGGTTTTACTACAATTAAATCTCTAGTTTTTTTTCTTGCTTCAAATAAATTTATTGGAGGTTTAATTCCTATTTTTTTCGCTGGTATACTAGCTGCAACTATTACACCATGTCTTTTATTTGGATCTCCTGCTATTACAGAAATTTCATTTCTTATATCTTTATTAAAACCTTCTTTTAGTAACTTTATGGCAGACCATGACAAAAAAGCACTATTAACATCTATATGTAATATAATTCTATCCATAACAGTCACCTCAATATAATTATACAAAACATTTGTTCTTATTTCAATACATATAGGTTTTTACACAAACAAAATTAAACTATTATCATAAAATGTTTTGAAAGGATGATTAATATGAACAATTCAAACAATAATTTAGAACTAGTTTCACCAAGTGAAGCATTTAATAGAGGAAATTTATTTGATAATTATTTTTGGCCTTATAAATATGTCTCAAATGTTAAAGCTGAAAATGAAAGACAAAGTCTTATGTTAGAATTACAAAAATATGCATTTTCTGCTCATGAATTAAATTTATATTTAGATGTATACCCAAATGATATGCAGGCTATCGGTTTATATAATCAATATACTGAAATGGCTAATAATTTAACTAATGAGTATGAAACTAAATATGGACCAATAAGTGTAAATATAACAGACAAATATCCTTGGCAATGGATAAATAGTCCATGGCCATGGGAAAAACTTTAGGAGGTTATCATGTGGAAATATGAAAAAAAATTACAGTTTCCTGTAAATATAAAAAATAAAAATGTAAAAATGGCAAAATATATAATTACGCAAAATGGTGGTGCCAATGGTGAACTTGGAGCAACTTTAAGATATTTAAATCAAAGATATACAATGCCAGATGATAGAGGAAAAGCTGTACTTTCAGATATTGCAACTGAAGAAATGGCTCATCTTGAAATAATAAGTGCAATGGTATATCAATTACTTGATGGTGCTACACCTGAAGAGCTTGAAAAAGAAGGTTTAGGTTCTCAATACACTGAACATGGTAATTCAGTATATCCACAAAATTCAAATGGGGTTCCTTTTACAGCAGCTTATTTTGCAGTAACTGGTGATCCTCTTGCTGATTTAGCTGAAGATATGGCTGCAGAACAAAAAGCAAGAGCAACATATGAAAACTTAATGAATTTAACTGATGATCCTGATATTTTAGAACCCTTATCTTTCTTAAGACAAAGAGAAGTTATTCATTATGAAAGATTTAAAGCACTATATGAAGACTATGCAAAAATGTTATTAAAAGATAAAAGTTATTTAATTTAAAAAGATGCACTAAGCATCTTTTTCTTGATCATTATTTTCTATATTATTAGTATCTTCTTTAATTTCTTCTACATTTTTTTCATTTTCTGGATCCACTGGATTCATAACAACTGTTGCTTCTTTCTCATAACCATATGAAAATTCAACATCTTCAGAATTATTTGGAACACCTGTTTCATTAACATCTAAAATGCTTGCTGGTGCCTCCTCTTTTTCAACTTCTTTATATTCACATTTTGAAAAAGCTAAAATTGGTAAACATATTACTGGAAATAATGTAAGCATTACACCAAATAGAGTACTCTTATTAAATTTTTTAGCGATTTCAATATACAATTTAAATGTAACAATAATATTTGCGATTGGTACAAAAAAAAGTAAAATCATAATTGGATTAATTTGAGCAATTTCAAATAGTACAATTATATTATATATTGGTATAATTGATGCCCATCCTGGTTTACCTGCCTTTTTATTAATCTTCCAAATACAAATAATCATAAATATACTTATTACTGACATTATAATTAGATAAGGAATAAGAAATTCATTAGATACTTTATAATTATATGATACTCCATAAGTCATTTTTAACACCTTCCTCTATTTTAAATATACTATATTTTTACATTTTTTTCAATATTCTAATACAATTTACTAATCTTTTCCAAATTTTTTTCAAAAGCTGGTAATCCATAATATTTATTATAATAATTTGGAAATTCATTTAGATGTGCTAAAGCTATTTTCGCTGTTAATTCTAAATCATCATTTGTTACATTTGTCATTGGATTTATAAGACCATGTTCACTCTCTATATTTAAGCCAGTTAAAAAATCTTCTTCTGAGAACTTATCAAATTTAATATTTAATTTTTCTGCTATATAAATCGCATCTTCCATATTAAACATAATTACCACCTACTATTTTATATGTATTATTTTATAATTTATTTCGAAAAAACTTTTATTTTTTTAAAAAATGTATTAATATAATAAGAAATTAGAAGGTGTTATTATGAAAAAAAAGAAAAAAGAAAATAAATATTTAGAAAACTTTGAGGATAAAAATAAATTATCTAAATATTATGCGGCTTTTTTAGAATCATATGATTTAGTACCTAGTAGAGGAATAGTTGAAATAGATAATGATGATAATGAAATCTCACTACCATATTTTAATAGTGACTGTTATGGTATTGAAATAACTAAAAAACCTTTTACATCACCAAATAAAAGAATAATTGGAATTGATGGTGAAATCATTACTAATAATAAAGAAATAATTTTAAAACATGGTAATTTTAATACAAATATAAATAAAATAAACACATATATTACAAAATATACAAACAATAAAGAATTAATTGATTTATTAATTAATCTTAATTTAGAACTTAAAAAAAATTTTTATATTGGTATGATTGGAAATATTAACGATGAAAATTATAAAGAAAAGTTAAGAAAACTTTATGAACTAAAAAAAGAAATAGAAACTTACACTGGTAAAAATATTGATGGACAAGTTTGTATTACGAATGATTACTATTTATCTGCTATAAATCCAAGATATAGTCTAAAATTAAAGAAAACTAATTCAAAATAAATTGAATTAGTTATTTTTTTACTATAATATCAGTTTTCTTCTTTGCATTAATATTATAACATATTTTACTTATAAATTCTAGACTTGTATTTAGTTATTATATGAGTTAAATTTATTATGTAATATTTTATGTAAGGAGTTGGTTTAATGAGTAAAAAAGAAAATAAAAATAATAATAATTTTATGCTAAATTTAAAAAGAACTTGGAAGTATATTAAATATGCAAGATTTAATTTGCTTGGATATGGATTGGCTAGCATTACAGAAGCTATTATTAGTGCTGTAATTCCATTATTATCAGCAAAGGTTATACTTAATATTACAAATGGTATTATTAATCAATTAATATTATCTGCTATTATGGTGTTTTTAATTGAAGAAATACTATATGTAATGATTTTTTTCAAAGGATTCTTTTACCAAAATATATATCAAAAAACATTAATTACAATTCAAAAAGCATTAGCAAGGGAAATCTTAAACTTAGAAATTGAAGAAATCGATAAAAATTCATCTGGTCTATTTATTGATAGATTAAATAAGGATACACAAGATATTGCAGGAGTATTTATGGAATATACTTATTATATTTCATATATAATATCAAACGTAGGTGTTTTTGTTACAATATTTATACTTAATAAATATATGTTTATCTATGCAGTTATGACATCTATAATTATTTATTCTATAAATAGAAAAAGTTTATCCAAACAATATGAAGTACAAAAGAAATTAAAAATTATGCAAGAAAGTAAAACAGGATTAACAAGTGAATTAGTTAGAGGTATTAGGGATATAAAAGTACTTAATGCAAGTGATTCAATATTAAAACAAACATCCAATAAAATCGAAGAGACTACTAAAGAACAAGTTCATATAATGAATATTAGAAGATTTTATAGTTATATAGAAAGAAATGTAAGAGTATTGTCTGATTTAGGACTAATAATTATGGGGTGTAACCTATATAATAATTCACTTTTAACTATACCAACATTTGTAATTATTTATAATTATCAAAATAGAATTAAAAACTTATTAACTGGTATTGTACAAATAACAGAATATAATAAAAAGTTTTCTATTGCTTCAGATCGTGTTTATGAAGTTATTGAAAATAATAAATTTAAAAAAGAAAAATTTGGAAATATTGAAATAAAAAAACTAAATGGTTCAATCAAATTTGATAAAGTTTCATTTGGTTATAATAATACAAAAATATTAAAAAATATGAGTTTTGAAATAAAACCAAATGAAAGAATAGCCTTTGTTGGAAAAAGTGGTGCCGGTAAAACCACAATATTTAATTTAATTACAAGATTATATTATACAAATAAGGGAAAAATTTTTTTGGATAACATAAATATTAATGATCTAACATGTTCTACAATAAGAAATAATATGTCAATAATAACACAAAATCCATATATATTTAATTTTTCAATTAAAGATAATTTGTTACTTGCAAAAAAGGATGCAACTATGAAAGAAATTAGAAAAACATGTAAAATGGCATGCATTGATGATTACATTATGTCACTTCCAGATAAATATGATACCATGGTTGGAGAAAATGGAGTTATATTATCTGGTGGTCAAAAACAAAGATTAGCTATTGCAAGGGCACTTTTAATGAAAACAGAGATAATACTATTTGATGAAGCAACTAGTGCATTAGATAACGAAACACAAAGTGAAATTCAAGAAGCAATTAATAATTTAAAAGGTGAATATACAATTCTTATTGTTGCTCATAGATTATCAACTGTTATTGATTCTGATAAAATATTTGTAGTAGATGATGGAAAAATAATAGATAGTGGTTCTCACAAAGAATTATTAAAAAGATGTCAATATTATAAAAATTTATATAATAAGGATTTAGAAAAATAAATACTATTTATATTATCTTTATATTTTTATAAAAATAAAACTAATTCAAAATAAATTGAATTAGTTATTTTTTTATTGGAGGGCCTAGTCGGATTTGAACCAACGATCAGGGAGTTGCAGTCCCGTGCCTTACCACTTGGCTATAGACCCAAAATAAATTTACTAGTTAATTATAACAAAAAAAATTATCTTTTACAATATTATATTTAAAAAAATCAAAATCGTTACTGATTTTGATTCTTATTCTTAAAGTTAGGTTTTATTTTTATTAAATATTCAGAAAGATTTGTTTCAACTTCAACTAATGCTCTTGGATCAATATAACCTAATTTAACTAATTCTTTAACTGTATCAAGTTCTATTTTTCCCCAAATTAATTTTTTATAAACTTGAAAATCATTAAATAAATCTGGAGTTATAGAATTTAATATATATCCAGGTAATACTCTTTTTTGTGCAATTAATATTCTTTTATTTGTAAGCGCAACTACACAAGTTGAAAACATAGTAGTACTAATATCATTTTTTTGAGCTGGAAAAGCATATATTATTTCTTCACCTGGATTTAAATGTTTTTCCATAACTTTACAATGTTGTCTCAATCTAAAAGCCATTGTAAGTGGATATTTTCTTAAAAATTCATTTACCATTGGATATACTTCTTTTTTCATATTTTACCTCATAAAGAATTTATCTAATTCTTTTTTACTTTCTTCAATATTTATTACATTTACTATTTTTTTATTTTCAAATTTAATTAATACTGGTAATACTATTCCATTTTCAAAAAATTTATTTTTACTATATAAATCTTCTCTTTCAGAATTATTTAGATTTGAAAATTCTAAATAAAATAAATCAATATTATTTTCTTTAACATAATCGTTTAATAACAAAATACTTTTATCATATTTTTCACTATCTATTTCACTTATAACAACATATTTTTTATCCATATAATTACTTGCACTTGTTAATTTCATATTGCTAGATAATTTATTTATTCTTTTTATTCTATTACTCATAAAATTATTATATCTAATAAGAGAAAGTATAAAAAATAATAATAAAAATATTAAAACTACAAAAACTTTAATACATTTATTCATTAAAATTTCCTCGTTTCTTAAAAAGTATTATACAACATATTACATCGTTTTACAAATTAATTTTATTAGATTATTTCTAAAAATAATATCATACCTTTTATCTCTCTTTTTCATATTTTTAGTTTTTATATTTGCTTTTCTATTTTTTACACCTAAAAATCTTTCAAATAATAATTTATCCATATTATCAGAAGAATATATTAGCCCATTTTGGTTAATGGCATAACCACCTTTTGAAAGTACTAAACTAGCAAGACCATAATCACCCGTTACTATAATATCATTTTTAAACATATTATTTAATATATTAATATCCACACTATCTTTTGACTTATCAACTATAAAAACCTTGCTATAATCATCATCATATTCATGAGATGTATCAAAACACATATTTACCTCTACATTATATTCTTTAGCAACTTCAATTATTATATTTTTTACAGGACATGCATCTGCATCTACTAAAATCTTCATATAAAAAAAGAATTATTTTATATCTAATTCCTTATATAAATTTAATACTTTTAATGTTTCAACAGCCAAATAAGTAGCTTTTGGATTTTCTCTATTATATCCATTAAGTAATTCTATACCTTCTTCCATTTCAATAAAGAAAGCTTTTAAATTATCATGTTTTTCCATTAAAGTAAGATTAAAATACTCTATATCATCTTTACTTGTAAATCCTGTAAAATAAAATGTATTAATAAGTCTATTAACAATAGTCCCATCACCTAATTCATAATCTCTTAAATAGTGTTTTACTAAAACAAATGGTTCTATATCATCTAATAATATATCTATATTTGTTTCCTCTTTTACCTCTCTTTTTATTGTATCAACAGGTGTTTCTGTTAATTCTATTTTCCCACCAGGTAAAAAATATACTCTACCAAATCTAGTAAAAACAATTTCATCATTATCGTTTCTAAGAACAATTCTAGCCTTATCAACAACATTAGTTACTTCTTCATCTTTTAATTTTCCTTTATTAATAATTATTTCTTGCATATCTTATCACCTATTTTCATTATAACATTTTTATTAGTTATGAAAATACCTTTTTACATTTATTTACAAAAAAAGATTTAATTAAATCTATTAAATCTTTCTTTTATTCTAGTTTTACCCATTAATCTTAATAATTCATATAAATCAGGTGTCATAGAACTTGATGTTAATGTTACTCTAATTACAGTAGAAACATCTGCAACATTACCTTTATATGCATCTGGATTTTCTTTATATTCTTTCATATTTCCAGCATATCCTAATTTTTCACTTAATTCTTGAATTTTACTAAACCATGTATCTTTATCATCATTCTCATCATAATATTCATCTATATATGTATTAATTATATTTTTAATTTCTTCTTTATCAGTAATTTTTCCAAAATCATATTTTTCAAAATATTTATCAAATAATTCGTCATACATGTACCAAATTTGTTTTTTTGCAGCTGCATATGTTGCATAATCTTTTCTTGGTTTCTTTTGCTCTCTTTCAATATTAAATATAGATTTTGAATAATCTTCATATTTAACAAGTAAATCATAAAATTCAGTATCAAATTCTTTTGAATAGTTAAGAATTCTATTATATATTTCATCTTTTGTTAACTTACTTAAATAATTTTTTGAGATATTCATTAACTTATCTAAATCAAAAAGTGCTCCTCCACTTGAACCTATTTTCTTAAATTCGAATTTAAAGTCTTCTATTTTAGCATCTTTATTACAATCAAACCATGCTTCAAAATTTGAATTTGCTACTGTTGCAAGGTAAATCATAACTGCTTCAACTGGAACTCCTTTTTCATGATAAAAACTTACTGCTGCTTCTGGATCTTTTCTTTTACTTAATTTTCTTTTATTACCTGTTGATTCATCAATCTTTACAAAAGGCGCAATATGTGCATATTTTGGTACTTTAAATCCAAGAACATTAAAGAATTGTATATGTTTATTTGTAGATGATACCCATTCATCCCCTCTTATAACATGTGTTGTATGCATTAAATGATCATCTATTGCATGAGCAAAATGGTATGTTGGAAGTCCATCATTTTTAATGATAACTTCATCTATATCATTTTCTGGCATTTCAATTTTTCCCTTTATTAAATCATTTACTACTATTGTTTTGTAAAAATCACCTGGAGATTTTAATCTTATTACAAATTTTTCTCCATTTTTAATTCTTTCTACAGCTTCTTCTTTTGGAATAAATCTATCTTTTGCCCATCTTCCGTAATAACCTATTCTTTGTTTTGATTTTTCCTGTGTTTCTCTTATAGTATCTAATTCTTCTTTAGTCGCAAATGATGGATATGCTAAGTCTTCTTCTATTAATTTTTTTGCATATGCCCAGTAAATATCTTTTCTCTCACTTTGTTTATATGGACCATATTTCCCTTTTTCAGTTGTATCACTAGTCATACCTTCATCAAATTCTATACCAAAGTCATTTAAATCTCTAATGATTTTTTGAACTCCATTTTCAATACTTCTTTCTGTATCAGTATCTTCAATTCTTAAGAAAAATACTCCATCAGTTTGTTTTGAAAATCTTTGAGCAATGAAAGAAACTAAAAGTGCACCAATATGTACAAATCCTGTTGGACTAGGTGCAAATCTTGTTACTATTGCACCTTCCTTTAAATCTCTTTCTGGATACATTTCTTCATATTCTTGCCAAGTATGTTTTACTCCTGGTAATAAAAATTCAGCAAATTCTTTATTTGTCATAATAATCAA